>JAFGTL010000044.1 GCA_016934125.1 Candidatus Hydrogenedentota bacterium | reverse complement strand
GCTTCCTGACGCCGATGGGATCGCCGAGGCCCTTCTGGGCCTCCTGTTCGGGTTTCCGCTCGCCGTAGTCGATGGTGTCGCGCTCGAAGGGCACGCCGATGTAGTCGTAGATCTTGCCCACCCATTCCTCGGGATCGCTGACGAGATCCTCATAGCGGACGTGGATATGGCTGACTTCGCCTTGCCGGACGAAGTGCGCCAGGGCCGGGATGTAGCGGTTGAGGATCGGGTTGTAGTTCTGGGCGGCCTCGTAGTCGTCGTCGAAGAAGGATTTGGCATACGAGGCGAAGGTGGCGACGGGGTGGCGCGAGAGCACGACGTACTTGGCGTCGGGGAACACCTTCATCATGAAGGGCAGGATCAGGCCGTACGCGGGGGTCTTGTCGAGGCAGACGGACTTGTCCGGGTTGGTGGCGAGGTAGCGGCCGTAGAGGGTGTCGCAGTAGGCGCGGCAGGCGTCCCAGTAGTCCTGTTCCTTGTTGGGGAGGGACTCGATGAAGAGCTTCTGGGCCCCGACGGCGAGGACGTGGTCGTAGGGGGCCTTGTCCACATTGGCCCAGACGCCGAGGTGGGCCAGCGGGGTGAGCAGGTGGGGCTCCGGGCCGCCGAGGATCATGGAATGGGATTCGAGGATCCGTTCGAGCATGGTGCTCCCGGATCGCGGCGAACTGATGACAAACAGCATGTTCACGCCCATGGTTAGTAGTGCTCCTTGGGTATCCCTTCGAGGATGAGGACTCAATCTAAATGGCGCCGGCCCCGGTTGTCAAAAGGGGCGCCCCGGCGGCCGGGCAGGCGGAGTGGCCCGAACACGGACGGGCACGGACGCACACGGACGAAGGCAGCCGGACGCGTAGCGCGGGCACCGGCTATTCGGTGCTCATTTCGTCGGCGAGGCGTTCCCATTCGGCGTACATCTCGGCGAGGTCGCCCTTCATGCCTTCGTATTCGGCCTTGAGGGTGCGGGCGCGCTCGAAATCGTCGGGATCGAGGCAGGGGAACTGGTGTTCGAGGGCGACGATGGTCTCTTCGAGGGCGGCGATGTCCTCTTCGAGTTGTTCGAGGGCCTGGCGCCGCTTGCGCTGCCGGTTGAGCCGCTCGCGATCCTTCGGGCGTTTGCCTTTGTCGGCCTTGCGGCGGCGGATGCGCATGATGTCGTTGGCGGCGGCCTCTTCGGGCGGCGCAGCGGGGGATGCCTGGGCGGCACGGTTCTGCAACGCGCGGACGTAGTCGGCGTAGTTGCCGAGATGGACGGAGGCGGCGCCGTTCTCGATGACGACGAGGCGGGTGACGAGCCGGTCGATGAGGGCGCGGTCGTGGGTGACGAGAATGATGGTGCCGGGATAGGCGGCGAGGGCCTCTTCGAGGGCCTCGCGGGATGCGATATCGAGGTGGTTGGTGGGCTCGTCGAGGAGGAGGACGTTTGCCCCGCCGAGGATGAGCTTGGCAATGGCGACGCGGCTGAGTTCGCCGCCGGACAGGGCGGCGATGGGCTTGAACACGTCTTCGCCGGTGAACAGGAAGCGCGCCATGAATGAGCGCACCTCTTCGGGGAGCATGTCGGGCCGGGTATTGCGGATCTCGGTGAAAACGTCGACGGCAGCGTTGACGCTCTCGTGGTGTTGCTCGTAGAAGCCCAACTCCACCTTGTGTCCGGGACGGGCGACGCCGGCGGCATCGGGCAACCGGCCGGCAAGATGACGGAGGAGCGTGGTTTTCCCGCTGCCGTTCGGGCCGACGATGCCGATGCGTTCGCCGCGCTCGATCTGGAGGTCGAGGTCGTGGTAGAGGCAGAGGTCGCCGTAGGCCTTTGAGAGGCCGCTTGCGTCGAGCACCACCTGGCCGCTGCGGACGACGCCGCCGAGTGAGAAGCGCGCCGAGGACGCGTCGGGCGGGGGCGCGTCGACGCGTTCGAGCTTCTCGAGCCGTTTGATGCGGCTCTGCACCTGCCGGGCCTTGGTGCTCTTGTATCGGAACCGCTCGATCCAGCGCTGCTCCTTTGCGATGAATTCCTGCTGGCGGTCAAAGGCCTCCTCCTGTTGTTGGCGGAGCAGGGCTTTGTGCCCGGCGTAGTCGTCGTAGGTGCCGGTGAATCCGGCTAAGGCGCCGCGCTCGACTTCGACAACGCGGCGGACGGCGGCGTTCAGAAGCTGGCGGTCGTGAGAGATGACGACGAAGGCGCGGGGCCAGTCTTTGAGGAAGGCCTCGAGCCATTGGCGGGCGCCGATATCGAGGTGGTTCTCGGGCTCGTCAAGGAGGAGGAGATCGGCGTCTTCGAGGAGCACGAGGGCGAGCATGAGGCGGGTGCGCTGGCCGCCGCTGAGGGCGCTGACGGGAAGGGAGAACTCGGATTCCGAGAAGCCGAGTCCGCCGAGGACGCGCTTGGCCTTGGCGCGGAACTGGTATCCGCCGCGCACCTGGAACTCATCCTGGAGGGCGCTGTATCGATCCATGGCGGCGTGATCGCCGGCGGCGATGCGTTCCTCGAACCGGCGCAACTCGTGTTCGAGGTCGATGAGGTCTTTGAAGAGATCCATGACGACGTGATGGAGTGTCGCGGCGGGATCGATGTTGGGGAGTTGGGCGAGACAGGCGATGCGCGCCCTGCGCATGCGCTCGATGGTGCCCTGATCGGGCTCGATCTCGCCCGTCATGAGGCGGAACAGGGTGCTTTTGCCCGAGCCGTTGCGGCCGATGAGGCCGATCTTGTCGCCCTCTTCGACGCGGAAAGCGATCCCATCGAGGATGGGCTCGCCGGCGAAGCGTTTCGTGACGTTTTCGAGACGAATCAGACTCATGTGTACTGCAATGGAAACCGGCCCGGGGCCGATTGCGTTTGCCTATGCTGTATCCGCGGAGTCCCCTTGGGCACCCAGCAGTTCTTCGTATACGCGGAGGTTCCCCTCAACCATCCTGTCGACGGTGAACCGATCCACTACCATCGCTTTCGCGTTGTCGCCCAGACGCCGGGCCAGGGCGCGGTCGCGGAACAAGCGCACGATGGCCGCGGCCAGGGCGGGCGGATCCTGCACGGGCACGAGCAGGCCCGTCTGCCCGTCGGCCACCATCTCGGGGATGCCGCCGCCGGCCGTGGCGGCGACGGGAAGCCCGCACACCATGGCATCGAGCACGGAGGTGCCGAGCCCTTCTTCCTTGCTCGACATGACGAAGGCGTCCAAGGCGCGCAAGAGCCGGGGCACGTCGTCGCGGTAGCCGAGAAGTTGGACGGCGTGGCCGATGCCGAGCCGCTCGATCTGGGTTTCGAGGGCGCCGCGCAGTTCCCCTTCGCCGGCGATGACGAGATGGAGATCGGGCAACTCGCGGAGCACCGCGGGCATAGCGTCGAGCAAGGTGGCCTGATCTTTGTGGCCGACGAGGGCGGCGACGTTGCCGAGCAGGGGCACGCCGTCGGGCACGCCCAACGCGGCGCGGGGCAAGGGTTCGACGTCGAACCGGGCCGGATCGATGCAACTGTGCACGACGGACAGCTTCGCCGGGGGCACGCCGAAGGCGCGCATGACGTCGCCGATCCGCTCCGAGATGGCGATGATGTGATCGGGCAGGCGGTACTTCCACCGGTTGAGGAAGTCCTGCCGGGGGACGAAGTCCACCCGCCGGGACACGACTACGAGGCCGCGGCCCGCCATCCGCTTCGCCAGATACGCGTGGGTATGCGCATGGCTGGTGTGGGCGTGGAGAATATCGACGCGGTGGCGGCGGACGGCGCGCGCGAGTTTCCAGGCGGTGGCGAGATCCCATTCGCCGCGGAAGGCGGCCGGAATGCGCACGGCGTCGTCCACGCCGTGGTGTGCGGCGAGGAACGCGCCGTCGGGGCGGCCGGCGAGCAGGACGGTATGGCCGCGCTGGGCGAGCCCGCGGATCAGGTAGCTGGCCTGCTGTTCGCCGCCGCGCCAGCCGGACTGTTCATCGATGTGGAGTATGTTCACGAGCCGGGATTCCTTGGCCTTGCGGGACAAGCGGGCCGCATTATAGCACGCGGCTTGTCCCGACGCCGCCGCGCCCGTATGATGGCCGGCGTGGGAGCCGTTATCGGCAAGGTGGGGATCTCGATTGCGCGTTACGTTCCGGAGTGTGGTGATTGGGCTTGTGCTGACGCCGCCGACGTGCATGTTCCTCGTGCTCACGGAGGTCATGTGGCGTTCCGGCTATCCGTCGATTCTGAGCCTGATGTATCACGTGGTGTTCGTGCTGTTCTGGCTGGTGCTGGGCAACTTGGCGCTCGCGCGGCTGAAGCCTGCCTGGGCGTTGTCGGCCTCCGAACTCCTCGTGGTCTACACGATGCTGTCGGTGGCGAGCGCGCTGTGCGGGCACGATATGCTGCAGGTGCTCGTGCCGACGCTGTCGCATTTGCACTGGTGCCACGATATCGAGGGGCGGTACTACGAGCTTCTCCCCCACGTTCCGGCATGGCTTGTCGTGGAGGATCACACGGCGCTGGTAAGTGCGTACGGCGGGCAGGAATCGATGTATGCCTGGGCGAACCTCGGGCCGTGGCTGGGGCCGCTGGGGTGGTGGTTCTGTTTCGTAATGGCGCTGTGCGCGGTGATGTGGGGCCTGTGCCTTCTGTTCCGGAAGCAGTGGACGGAGCATGAGAAGCTGTCGTATCCGGTGATCCGGGTGCCGCTGACGCTGGCGCGCGAGCCGCTCAGCCTGCTGCGGAACCGGGTGTTCTGGCTGGCCTTCGGCATGGCGTTCGCGGTGGACTTGTTGAACGGGCTCCATGTTCTGTTTCCGACGTTTCCCCACATCCCGTTGGTGCAGATCGTGGATCTGCGGAACCTGTTTGCAGAGCGGCCGTGGCGCGATATGGGCGGCGCGCCGGTGTCCTTCTACTTCTTCGCGATCGGCATGTGCTTCTTCATGCCGTTGGATCTGGCGTTTTCATGCTGGTTCTTCTGGATATGCCTCAAGTTGCAGCGGGTGCTCGCGAGCCACATGGGGATGCATGGGATGCCCGGCTTCCCGTTCATCGAGGAGCAGGCGGCCGGCGCCTACTACGCCATCGCGCTCACGTCGCTCTGGTTTGCGCGCCATCACCTCATACGGCTCGCGCGTATCCTGCTGGGCCGGCCGGGCGGCGCGGGTGGGCGCGCAGAGCCGGGGGAAATCCTGGAATGCCGCGTAGCGGCGCTGCTCCTGAGCGGCGGCGGGGCGTTTCTTGTGTACTTCTGCGTTCGGGCGGGGATGGACTTCGGCGTGGTGGCGTTGTTCTTCGCGTTGTACTTCCTGATGGCGATCGGCATCACGCGGATCCGGGCGGAACTGGGCCCCCCGACGGTGGACACCTATGGCATGGGCGCACACCTCCAGAGCACGAAGCTGCTGGGGGCGGGCAGGATGGCCGGGGCGAATCCGGTGAATCTGGTGATGTTCGGGTTCCTGAGCGCGATTGCGCGCACGTCGCGGACGCACCCGATGCCCCACGGGCTCGAGGGGTTCCGGATCGCCGAACGCCTCCAATTGAGCACGATGAAGTACTTCGCGGCCATGTGGGTGGCCATTGTGGCGGGCACGGCGTCGGCGTTCTGGGCCATGTTGTTCGTATACAACAAGTACGGAATCAGCGCCGAAGTCATGGGCATTCCCTATTGGCTGGGCGAAGAAACCTGGAACCGCGTGAATGTCTGGATGACGGCGCCGGAGCGGTGGAGTCTCGCCCCCACCTACGCCGTGCTCGTCGGCATGCTGGTGGCGTTTGGGCTGGCCATGCTGCGGGGCAATCTGCCCTGGTGGCCGTTTCTGCCGGCGGGCTACGCGATCAGCGGCGGGCCGGGCGCGAGCATGGACGTGCTCTGGGCCTCGGTGTTTGTGGCGTGGCTGGTGAAGGTGTTGCTGCTGAAGTATGGCGGGGCGCGGG
>JAFGTL010000638.1 GCA_016934125.1 Candidatus Hydrogenedentota bacterium | reverse complement strand
GTGCCTGGCCGCGTTGGCCGTGGCGATGCCGGCGTGGTGCGAGGACACAGACGAGACGCTCCGGGCGTCGGTGGAACGGGCCGTCAGCCTGGTGAAGCCAGCGCTCGTCCGCGTCGAGGTGGTCTCGACGTACTACAGCGAAGGCCGCGAACAGAAGTACGAGAGCAGTGGCAGCGGCGTCATCATCAGCGAACAGGGGCACGTTGTCACGAACCATCACGTGGCCGGCCATTCGGCCCGCCTCGTGTGCACGTTGGCGACGAAAGAGGAAGTCGAGGCGGAACTCGTGGGCCGCGACCCCCTGACGGACATCGCCGTGCTCAAGCTGCTGCCGGAGACGGAACGCTCGTTTCCCGTGGCGCGGTTCGGCGACTCGTCCCAGGTGCGGGTGGGCGATCAGGTGCTCGCCATGGGCAGCCCGATGTCGTTGTCCCAGTCGGTGACGCTGGGCATCGTGAGCAACGTCGAACTCGTGTTGCCGGAGTGGATGAGCCGCTGGGGGAGCTTCACGGAGGACGGTGAAGACGTCGGGGCCCTCGTGCGGTGGCTGGCCCACGATGCCGAGATCTACGGGGGGAACTCCGGCGGCCCACTTGTGAACCTGTCCGGCGAGATTGTGGGGATCAACGAGATCAAGATCGGACTGAGCGGGGCGATTCCGGGCAACCTGGTGCGCGCCGTGACCGAGGAACTCATTGCGCGGGGCGAGGTGCGCCGGGCGTGGCTGGGAATCCGCGTTCAACCGCAGTTCAAGCATCGCACCGACGAGGGCGGCCTCGTGATCGCCAGCGTCATCTCCGGAAGCCCGGCCGACAAGGCCGGCGTCAAACCCGGCGACATCCTGGTTCGGCTGGGCTCAACCGAGGTGTCGGTTCGGTTCGCAGAACAGCTTCCCGCGTTCAACCAGTTGGAGGCGGATCTGGCCATCGGCGAGCCGGTGCCCATCGTGGTGCGCCGGGCCGGCGAGGAGAAGCAGTTTGAAGTCGCCCCCGTGGAACGCGAGGAAGTCCTGCCGCAGGAAACAGAATTCAGGCAATGGGGTATCACGTCCCGCGACATCTCGCTCCTCATGGCCAAGGAGATGAAGCGCGAGAGCCGGGAAGGTGTCCTGGTGACCTCGGTGAACGCGGGCGGCCCGGCCGGCTCCGCCAAGCCCATGATCACGAGAGATGACGTGATCGTCCAGGTGAACGACACGCCGGTGGCCTGCGTTCAAGACCTCCGGGACGTGACCGCGCAGATCACGGAAGGCCAGAGCGATCCGACACCGGCCCTGGTGCACTTCGAGCGGAAATCGGAGCGGTTCGTCACGGTGGTCGAGGTGGGAATCAAGGAGTTGGAGGATCCGGGCCTCGAAGTCAAGAAGGCCTGGCTCCCGGTGCAAACCCAGGTGCTCACCCGCGATATCGTGGAACAAGTGGAACAACCCGACCTTACCGGATTCCGCATCACCCAGGTGTTTCCGGGCAGCACGGCCGAGAAGGCCGGGCTGAAGGTGGGCGACTTCATTCTCGCGGTGGACGACGAGGAACTCACCGCCTCGGCCCCGGAGGATTACGAGCAACTCGAAGAGTGGATCCGGCAGTATCGGATCGGCGACACGGCCGAGTTGCTGGTGCTGCGCGGAACAGAACGCATCAAGATCCCGGTGGAACTGGTGCGCTCGCCGAAACTGAGCCGCGAAATGCCGAAGTATCGCAATGAGAGCTTCGAGTTCACCTGCCGGGATATCACATTCTTCGACAAGGCACGCGAGAAGTGGGAACAGGCCCAGGCGGGTGTGCTCGTCCAGGAGGTCGAATCCGGGGGCTGGGCCGCCTTGGGCATGCTGGAGGAGGGCGATCTGCTGATCGCGGTGGATGGCACCCGGATCGCCGACGTGAAGGCGCTCGAAGAGAGGATGCTCGAGGTTGAGGAAGCCAAGCCGAAGGCCATCGTGTTCCAGGTGCTGCGCGGCATTCACAGCGCATTCCTGGAGATCGAGCCGAACTGGGAACCGTCGCAAGACAAGGGAAAGGAGTAGCCGATGCGCACGCTACGCGTTCGAGTCGTCATGGGGATCCTCGTGGCGCTGGTATTGGGGGCACAGGCCGCCGGGGCCGACGACATCGCCGTGCAGGGCCGGGCGATCCTCGATCAGTATGCTGACACCGTGATCACGGTGAAGATGGTGATCAAGATCGCGGCCATGGGGAGTTCCGAGGAGACGCCCCAGGAGGTCACGGGGACCGTCATCGATCCCTCGGGACTCATCGTGGTCGCGCTGAGCGCGACGGATCCCATGAGCATGCTCAAGGGCATGATGGGCTCCATGATGGGCGAGTTCGAGATGAACACCGAAGTCACGGACGTGCAGATCCTGCACGAGGACGGCTCCGAGGAACCCGCAGAAATCGTCCTGCGCGA
The DNA here is from genome assembly GCA_016934125.1 of Candidatus Hydrogenedentota bacterium. Lineage (GTDB taxonomy): Bacteria > Hydrogenedentota > Hydrogenedentia > Hydrogenedentales > SLHB01 > JAFGTL01. The sequence goes on along the minus strand of JAFGTL010000638.1, from coordinate 9,138 downwards.
CAAGGACTTGGATCTCGCATTTGTGCGGCCCACCAAGAAGCCCGAAGAGCCCGTGCCCTGCGTCGATCTCGCCAAGGCCGGGCATCCCGAGATCCTCGATCAACTGATCGTCCTGAACCGCCTGGGCAAGGTGGCCAGGCGCGAGCACTCGGCCTCCGTCGAGCGGATCGAGAGCATCGTCGAGAAGCCGCGCCTGTTCTACATCCCCGGCAAAGACCCCACGCAATCCACGGTGGGCTCGCCCGCCTTCACGCTGGCCGGCGAGTTCGTCGGCATCGGCGTCATCAGGACGATCAAGTCCCAGGGCGGCGACGCATTCGGCATGTTGGGCGGATTCGCCCAGAACATGATGGTGATCCTGGTGCCCGCAGCCGATATTGCCGAGGCCGCCAAGCAGGTGCCCCCGTACGGCGATCAGGCCGCAGCGGCCGCCCCCGCCGAGGGCGCGCAATAGGCCGGCCCGAATCCGAACAGACAGGAGCCGCGCCATGGCGAATCACAGCGGCGACGGGCTGACGCGCCGGCGTTTCATGGGCTCGGTGGCGGCGGGGGCCGTATCGGCCACGGCGGCCTCGTGCATTTCCCGCCCGGGAAGCACGGGGCCCAGGCGGCCGAACGTCGTCTACGTGTTCAGCGACGAACACCGCCACCAGTCCATGGGAATCACGGAACTCCCCGAACTGCACACGCCGAACATGGCGCGGCTGGCCCGCCAGGGCGTTCAGTTCACCCACTGCATCAGCAACTACCCGGTGTGTTCGCCGCACCGGGCGATCCTGATGTCGGGCCGGTGGCCTTACCAGCAAGGGGTGATCGACAACAACATCCCGCTCGGCTCGGACGGGGCCACGCTGGGCAAGGCCTTCCTCGGGGCCGGATACCGGACGGGCTACATCGGGAAATGGCATCTCGGCGGCACCCGGGCGGAGCCCTTCGGGTTCGAGGAATCCCTCATCTGGACGCGGACAGGGGCGCACTGGGACAAGTCGCTCTATCATCCCCGCGAGGGCGAGCCGGTTCAGCCGACGGGATACAACGCGACGCTCATGACGGATCAGGCACTCGACTACATAGCGCGTCACCGTGACGAGCCGTTCTTCCTCATGCTGTCGCTCAATCCCCCCCACGCGAACTTCCTGGATGCGCCCGAGGGGAAGAAGGCCCTCTATCCGGAGGGTTCGCTGCCCCGCCGGCCGAACGTGGATCTCGCCTCCGCCCCGGATGACGGACCGCCGCGCATCTGGCATCAGAACAGTTGGCCCTACTACCAGGGATACCACGCCCATGTGAGCGCCGTCGACGACGAACTCGGGCGCGTCATGGCCGCACTCGACACCCTCGGCTTGGCCGAGGACACCATCCTCGCGTATTCGAGCGATCACGGCAGCATGCTGGGCTCGCACGGCCTGGGAAGCAAACGCCAGCCCTACGAGGAGTCCATCCGGGTGCCATTCCTGATCCGCTGGCCAAGGGCGATCCCGCGTAACACGAAGCTGGGGCCCCTCTTCGGCTCCATCGACATCATGCCCACGCTCTGCGGCCTGTGCGGGCTGCCCATCCCGCCCTCGTGCATGGGGCTCGATTTCTCGCCCGCCCTGCGCGGCGGCCGCGGCCCCGAGCCCAAGTCTCAGTTCATCATGCACATCTCGAAGAACAACGCATCCGGCGCCCAGAACCACCCCGCGCCCATCTTCCGGGGCGTGCGCACGCCGCGGCACACGTATGCCGTCTACGCGGATCGGCCGTGGTGCCTGTTCGACAACGAACAGGATCCGTATCAGTTGAGGAACCTGATCGACGAAGCCGGACAAAAGCCCTTGATCGCTGAACTGGACGGGGTGCTGAAGCAATGGCTCCGCCGGGCCGGCGATCCCTTCCCGGAAGGCGCGTGAGCGCCCGACGTCACGAGACGATTTGAGGCCCCAAAGGCTGTTGACAAGGCCGTGATCCAGGCCCTATAAGGGCTGTGGCCGCCCCCAAAGGCGCCGGCGGCGCGCGCCCATACAAGCGGCGACAGGGAAGCGGGAGCCCATGGAGCAGTTCACTGAGCGGCGGATAGAAGGCCTCATCCTCGACTCGATGTCCGAGGGGGCGCTCAGCGTCGACGAGAACTGGCGCATCACCACCTTCAACCGGGCCGCGGAACGTATCACGGGGGTGGCCCGGGCCGATGCCGTGGGCCGGCGGTGTTGCGATGTGCTCCGCTCGACGATCTGCGAGGGCGAGTGTGCCCTCCGGCGCGCCATCGAAACAGGCCAGCCGGTGGTGAACCGGGCGATCCGCATCGTCAACGCCGAAGGACGGCTGGTGCCCGTCTGTCTTTCCGCGGCCATACTGCGCGATTCCGAGGGCAGAGCCGCCGGGGGCGTCGAGACGTTCCGCGACCTCACCGCCGAGGAAGGACTGCGCCAGGATCTCCGCAGCACCTTCACGTTCGGCGACATTGTGGGCCGGAGCCCCGCCATGCGCCGCCTCCTCGAACTCGTGCCCCAAGTCGCCCAGAGCCAAGAGTATGTGCTCATCCTCGGCCCAGCCGGCACGGGCAAAGGGCTTCTGGCACGCGCCATCCACAATCACTCGCCGCGCCGGGATGGACGGCTTGTCGCGGCCGACTGCCGCGCCCTTCCCGCGGCATTGCTGGAATCGGAGTTGTTCGGCGACGGCCGCCAAGGCGGTGGCCCCGAGGGCGGCCCCGCGGAACCCGGCCTCTTTCTTATGGCACAGGGCGGGACGCTCCTGCTCGAAGAAATCGACGCCATGCCCAGCGAAGTTCAGGCCCGGCTCCTCCGGGCGCTCGACGGACACTCGACGCACGAGGGTGCCCCCCGTTCGGGAACACGGATACTCGCCACCTCCTGCTGCGGCCTCGAAGAACGGGCCGGGAACGGCCAGTTCCTCGAGGCGCTCTACAGGCGACTCGGCCGCATCCGGCTGGAATTGCCCCCCCTGCGCGAGCGCCGCGTCGACATCCCCTTGCTCACCGACCACTTCATCGCCCGCTTCAACCGTCTTCACGCCAGAGGAGTGGCGGCCGTGTCGGACGAAGTCATGGCCGCTCTGATGGCGCACGATTTCCCGGGCAACGTGGCCGAGTTGGAAGACATTATCGAGCAAGCACTTATCGCATGTCCGGGCGCCGTAATCGAGCCCGGCCACCTCCCGCCCGGCTTCCGCGACGGCCTTCACGCCGCCCGCCACGCCGGCCCCCAAGGCCTCACGCTCAACGAATTCGAGGCGATCCACATCACCGACGCGGTGCGACGCCACGGCGGCAACCGGACAGCCGCCGCTGCCGAACTCGGCATCAACCCGAGTACCTTGTTCCGTAAGGTCAAGGCGCTCAGTATCGATCTTCCCGCCCAGGACGGCCGGGCACGCCAGCGCGACTAGCCGGCGGCCCCCCACGCCAGGCACCCCGTTTCAGCACGGCCCCGAGCGCGTGCCACCGCCGAACGCGCGTGCCACCGCCTGAACTGCATTGACAGAAAACGGCGGTTCCCGTATAATGCAAACGTTTGCGGAGGGAGGGGAAAGGTCAGGACTACCTATTGAGAGGGGGTGGTTCTAGACGTAGCTGAAGCACATCATTCACATCCCGCAGCACGGGGGGCAGGGTTGGTATGTTGCTTTGCATACCTGTTCGTCCTGTCCCGTTGGCCTGCCGCCTGTGCGAATCGCAGTGCAGATTATCCGTATTGATAACTGAGAGGGAGCCGATATCGGCTTATCTTCAGGGGGGAAAAGACATGAAAAGACAAGGGTTTACATTGATCGAGCTCTTGGTCGTGATCGCCATCATAGGAATCCTCGCCGCGATCCTGCTGCCTGCGCTCTCCCGGGCGCGTGAAGCCGCCCGGCGTGCAAGCTGCGCGAACAACCTGAAGCAGTACGGCCTCATCTTCAAGATGTTCGCCAATGAATCCAGGGGCGAGAAGTTCCCGACCAACAAGCTCTATGACTGCGAAGGCAATTACGGCCAGCCCCACGGCACAGGCCCAACGGCCGCCAGCAACATCGGCAGCGATTACGTCGTGGCCTACGTCCAGATCTTCCCGGAATACATGACGGATCCCGCCATCTCCTGTTGCCCCTCGTCCGTGTGGTCAACCGATCCCGGCGAACGCTACAGGAAAGTCGAGCAGCTCGCCCTCACCGAGTGGTGGGACGGCAACAGCTTCCAGCCCACCGATCTCTCCGATGACAGCAAGTTCTATCCCTGCGAGCCGGACAGCCATTGGGACAGCTACCTCTACCTCGGCTGGGCGTTGAATGACTGCGAACAGATTCACGACACCGAGGATCACGGGAGTCTCCTCGATGTGCCCGTGGAAGCCCTGGCGATGCTCGACGCGCTGAACGACGCCCTGTGCGAGCCCGATACCATCGACGACGACTTCGAGAGCGTTCTCGGCGATAGGGCGCTCCGTCTCCGCGAAGGCATCGAGCGCTTCCTCGTCACCGACATCAACAACCCCGCGGCCACCGCCCAGGGCCAGAGCGAAATCGTCGTTATGATGGACTTCGTCACCTCGGACGTCTCGGGCAGCCCGCAGGAGTTCAACCACGTTCCCGGCGGCTGCAACGTCCTGTGGCTGGACGGACACGTCACGTTCGTCAAGTACCAGGAGAAATGGCCCGTCACCCCGAACCTGGCCTACATGATCGGCTTCATCGGCGGCTAGAGGCCCGGCCACCTCGCCACATCCACCAAGCGGCTCCGCTCCCAACGCGGAGCCGCCTTTCTTGTCCCCCCCCTCAGCCCCCGCCTGATGCCCCCGCGGCTATTCTTCAGGCCGCGGGCGCGGCGTGTCGGCGGGGATGTCGATGTCCATGGATTTCATCTTGCGGTAGAGCGTGCTGGGATTGATCCCGAGTTCGCGGGCGGCCGCTTTGCGGTTGCCGTGGTGGCGGCGTAAGGCGTCGGCGATGTGGATCTTCTCGAGCGCCTCAAGCGTAAGTCCTTCCCACTGGGTGGGCGTGCCGGCGCCGGCCGGGCCCCGGAGGGGCGCGGGCAGGTGACGGGGCTCGATGAGTCCCCCGCGGCACAGTACGAAGGCGTGTTCGATGATGTTCTCGAGTTCGCGCACGTTCCCCGGGAACTCATGCTCCATGAGCACGGCCATGGCGTCTTCAGACACGCCGACGACGGCCTTGTCCCGAAGCCGGTTGTACTTCGCGACGAAATGACCGATGAGAAGCGGAATATCTTCGCGGCGCTCGGCCAGGGCGGGCAGCACGAGGCGGACGACGTTGACGCGGTAGTAGAGATCCTCGCGGAAGGCCCCTTCGCGAACGAGGGCATCGAGGCGCTTGTTCGTAGCCGCGATGACGCGGACGTTGACGTGGACAGGCTCGACGGCGCCGAGGGGTTCGATTGTGCCTTCCTGGAGGGCGCGCAAAAGGCGCACCTGAAGGGCGGGCGACATGTCGCCGATCTCGTCCAGCAAGATGGTGCCGCCGTGGGCGACGGCGAAGCGGCCCGGCTTGTCCTGCCGCGCGTCGGTGAAGGCGCCCGCTTTGTAGCCGAACAACTCCGACTCGAGCAGGTTGTCGGGCAGAGCGCCGCAATTGACAGCGACAAACCGCCGATCGCGACGGAAGGAGAGCTCGTGGATGGCCTTCGCGAACAGTTCCTTGCCGGTGCCGCTCGCGCCTTCGATGAGCACCGAGCTGTCGCTCTCGGCCACCTGCGGCAGGATGTCGAAGAGCTGCCGCATGGCGTTGCTCCGGCCGATGATGTCGACGAAGCTGTGCCGGGAGTGGAGTTCCTTGCGCAGTTCCTCGACGAGGCTGAGGTCGCGGAACGTCTCGACGCCGCCGATCACGTTGCCGCGGGCATCGCGCAGGATGCCCGTCGAGATGCTGATGGGCACGCGGCGATCATGGGCGTCGATGATGTAGACGGCCTTGTTGATGATGAGGCGACCCGTGCGCAGTGTCTCTTTGAGTGCACAGTCCGACTCGCAGATGCTCGAACGGAACACATCGCAGCAGGGCCGGCCTACGGCCTCCTCGGCCGGCACACCGGTGATCTCTTCGGCGGCACGGTTGAACGTGGTGATCCGCCAGTCCTCATCCACGGTGAACACGCCGTCCGAGATGGAATCCGAGATGGCCTCGCGGACTTCTTTCTCCGGCAATCGCGTCATGGGGCGGCATTATAGCAGGCTCACCGCCGGGGCACATGGATCCGGCCGCCGCCGGTGAGTATGATGGATGGGCGGGCATTCAGACAGGGGAGAGAGAACATGCCGAATTCAGCATTATCGCGTCGTGGATTTCTGGCGTCGTCCGGGGCGGCCCTGGGCGCGGGTATGGCGGCCGGGCAGGCTGCCGGGGCAAATGATCGCATTCGCATCGGCGCCATCGGCACGGGCAGCCGGGGCGCGGCCCACCTCAAGGGCCTGGCCGCCCTGAGCGAGACGCACAACGTCGAGGTTGCGGCTGTATGCGACGTGTGGCGGCCCAACCGGGAGGGCGCGGCCGCGGCCGTCGAGAAGGCCTTCGGCAAGAAACCCTTCCAGACGTCGCGGTTCGGCGACGTGCTTGCGCGGGACGATATCGACGGCGTCGTGATCGCCACGCCCGATTTCGCGCACACGCCGATTATGATCGAGGCGTTGAAGGCCGGCAAGGACGTGTACGTCGAGAAACCCATGTCCATCTCGCTGAAGAACGCCAACAAGGCGCTCGATCTGGCCCGGCGGCATGAGCGGGTGGTGCAGGTGGGCACGCAACGGCGGAGTGAGGCGCGGTGGAAAGCGGCCCACGACTTCATCGCGTCGGGCAAACTGGGCACGGTAAGCTGGATTTCGGCCGCGAACTGCTTCAATCATCCCCGGTGGGCGCGCGATTTCAGCGACTGCGTCGAGGAGGACGTGGACTGGGATGCGTATCTGTTCTGCCGGCCCAAGGTGCCGTTCGATCCGCGCCTGCTCCGGCGGTGGCACCTGTATCGGATGTGCACGAACGGCATTTCGGGCCTGTGGATGACGCACCTCGTGGACGCCGCCCACATGGTGATGGGCTCGACGTATCCGTCCAGCGCCGTGGCCCACGGCGGCATCTACGTCTGGAAGGACGGCCGCGAGCACACCGACGTCTTCCACGCCCTCCTCGACTACCCGGAAGGCTACCTCTTCGACTGGGCCATGACGTTGACGAACGCCTCAGGCACGCACTACACCGTGCACGGGCAGTACGGTATCCTCGATCTCTACGCCTGCACGTACTCGGGCGCGGGCGGCCTGAGCGGTAAGGCCATCGAGGACGGCAAGCTCGAGGCCGGGCCGGACGGCAACCACATGGGGAACTGGCTCGACTGCATGCGGAGCCGCGAGCGGCCGGTGGCCGACATCGAGTTCGGCCATCAGCATTCCGTGGCCACGATCATGGCGGCCAATGCCCTCGAAACCGGTCGGCGCACCCGCTACGACCGTAAGCGGCGCAAGCTCATCGAGGACTGATCGGGCGCGACAGCGGGCCGGCCCATGCCGCTACGGGTTGACGACGGCCGCCGTCTGCTCGGGGGTTGCCATACCCGGGGGCAACTCGAGGATCCGGATGTTGCGGAAATGGATCTCGGCGCCTTCGGATTCAAGGCACAAGTACCCCTTGCGCACGGACGATTCGCGAATGCCGTTGACGAACTTCCCGTTCACCGCGAGCTTGATCACGCCGTCCACGCACACCACATCGTAGGTGTTCCACTCACCCTGCCCCTTGCAGCGGTTCTCGGCGGACATGCTCCGGCTGCCGCGAGGATTATCCGGCACCGTGACGGCGCCCAAGGCCCCGAACACTTCGCCGTGGACGTAGGCGATGGGCGCGGGCTGCCCATCCTTGTCCTTATGCTGGTTCACCCAGTCGAGTTCGAGCATCTGCACTTCGACGCCTTTGGGCAACTGCTTGCCTTCGGCCACGCTCCCCTCGCTCCAGACGAACACGCCCGAGTTGCCGCCCGCCTCCATGTGACACCATTCGACGTGGAGGATGAAGTTCTCGTATTGCTTCTCGCTGCGCATGACGCCGATGGGGTGCCCGCTGCACACCAGCAGGCCATCGCGCACGCTCCACGTGTCCTCGGCGGTGTTCACGTTCACCCATCCTGTCAAGTCGCGCCCATTGAACAACTCCTGGAATTGTGGGACTCCGGCGTCCTGAGCCAGCGCCGGGCCAGACAGCGCCAGCATGGCGGCGCACACAAGCATGGCTGCGTAGTACTTCATCATGTATTCCTCTCGTAATTGGGCCGTCTTCCTGTGAATACCGCGTGAAACCCTAGCGGATATGCCGGCGGAGCGCAAATACCCTCCGGATCCCCCTCCCGCGCCTACTGGTTCGGACGGCGGTCGATGGCATGGGACACCGCCTCCGGCCGATCGAGCTTCCGGGCGAGGGTCTCCCAGCGCCCGGGGTGCGTATCATCTTCGTACACAGGCACATAGCCTAGATCGAGGTAGAGGCGGAGGGCCGGCTCCCGGAAATCGTCCGTGTGCAACCGCTGCACGCTCAACCCCTCGGCGCGGTTCTGGTTGATGGCCGCGACGGTGAGTATCGCGCCAAGCCTCTTGCCGCGATGGCCGGGCAGCAGGCCCACCATGTGGAGGTAGCCGATAGAGGGATCGTTCGAACACACCCAGGCGGCAGCGGTGCCGACGAGCTCGCCCTGGTGCTCGATCACGAACAGCCGTTCGGGCTTGAACCGCGGATCGCCGAGCATTTTCTCACGAACGGCCTCGGCGGTCGTGGCGCCGAGGTCGGAGGCGGCGTAGATGCGCGCTATTCCCGCTTCGTCGCCCTCCCGGAAGGTACGCAAGAGGTATCCGTCCGGGACGGGGATGGCGGGGACGCGGCCAAGATCACTTTTTTCCATATTGAGTTGAGACATGGTATGCTCTCCGGAATGTCCGCGCGGCCCTGGCCGGGGCCGCGCGCCTGCACTGCCGATTTCCCCGGTAGTATACCGGGCGGTGTTCACTGGCAAAAGGAGAAAAAGATGGGCCGCGCATGTGTATGTGGTGTGTGTCTGCTGATGGGTTGCGCGACGCTGGGCGCGATCGGCGGGTTCTCGTACGACAGCCAACCCGGCCGGCTGGATCTGGCCGCGGGCGGAACCACGTGGCTGAGCACGCAGAT
>JAFGTL010000043.1 GCA_016934125.1 Candidatus Hydrogenedentota bacterium | reverse complement strand
CTCGAGGCGCTGCTGGGCGTGTCAAGCGAGGCCCTGCTCAACGAGATGGCCCTCGCCAAAAAAGAGCGCGTGCCCTTCCGGCACATCTTCGTCAAACGCAACATCACCAGAGCGGAACTGACCCTCGTCGAAGAGTACTCGCCCGCGCTCCCGGGCGTGTTCACTGTCGTCCGCCCGCAGCGCCGCTACGTCCACGGCAGCACCGCCGGCCAGATCCTCGGCTACCTCAACGAGATCGGTGAGGACGAACTCAAACGCCAATCGCCCGACACCGACTACAAGATGGGCGACTTGATCGGGCGGCGCGGGCTCGAAGCGCAGTATGAGGCCCTGCTCCGCGGCACGGACGGCCAGCTCTGCGTGAGCCGCTATGCTTACGGCGCGCCCCAGCTCCAGTACGATGGCCAGGACGATGCGTACACGGTGGTGGACGAGGTCGGCCGCGAACTCGAGACGAAATTCCGCGTCGAACCCATCCCCGGCAAGCCGCTCTACGTCACCCTCGATATCGGCCTGCAGCAGAAGGCCGAACGCCTCCTCGACGGCACGGTGGGCGCCATCGTTGTCGTCAATGCGCGGAACGGCGAAGTGCTCGCCCTGGCCAGTTCGCCCGGCTACGACCCCTCCGTGTTCGTGAACGGCACCCCGGATGAGCGGGCCGCCGCCCTGTTCGGCGAAGCCAAGCCCATGCGGCACCGCGCCTTTCAGGAAGTCTATCCCCCCGGCTCCGTGTTCAAGGTGATGCTGGCCATCGCCGCGCTCGAAGAAGGGGTGATCGACGAGCACACCACGTTCCACTGCAACGGCCTGTTCCGCCTTTCCCCGAACGGGCACGCCTGGCGCTGCTGGCGTATCGATTACGGCGGCCACGGCGACGTCAGCGTCGTCGACGCCCTCGCCTTCTCCTGCGACGTCTTCTTCTACAACGTCGGCCGCCTTCTCGGCGTCGATTCGATGAAGAAGTGGGCGCAGCAGCTCGGGCTCGGCGAAACCACCGGCATCGATCTGCCGGGCGAGGCGCACGGCATCGTCCCCTCGCGCGAGTGGAAGGAGCAAGTCGCCCGCAAACTCCATCCCGACGACCCCTCCGAATGGCAATGGTATCCCGGCGAGACCATCAACCTTTCCATCGGACAGGGCAGCACCGCGACCACCCCCCTGCAGAATGCCGTGCTCATGGCCGCGGTGATCAACGGCGGCCGCCGGATCCGGCCGCACCTCGACCTCGAGTCGCCCGAAGAGCCCGGCGAGCCGTTCATCAGCGCACGCACCCTCGAGATCGTTCACCGCGGTATGCGCAAGTGCGTCGAAAAGCAAGACTACCCCCGCGGCACGGGCCGCTTGGCCTTCATCCCGGGCACTACCGTCCTTGGCAAGACGGGCACCGCCCAGGTGGTCGGCCGGGAACACTACGAAGACTACGAGGACGAGGAGGACATCCCCGAGGAACTCCGCGACCACGCCCTGTTCGTGGCCGGCGTGCCCGACCGCGAGCCGCCCATCGCCGTGAGCGTTCTCATCGAACACGGCCTCCACGGCAGCGATGCCGCGGCCCCCGTCGCCAAGGAGATCATCGAGTACTTCTATCGTAACCGCGCGGGCGCGACCGCCCTCGCCAGCCGGGCCGGCCAGCCATGAGCACCTTCGCCAAAGACATCGACCTGCTCGACGCCCACATCGGCGTGTTCAACCGGCGCAACCTGCGCCACGTCGACTGGATCCTCGTGCTGCTCGTGCTGGCCCTCATCACCATTGGACTGCGCACGCTCCACAGTGCGTCCGAGGGCGGCTCGATCTATGTCAAACAGGCCCTCTTCTTCGGCTTGGGCGGCGTGCTTGCGTTTGTCATGGTGTGTATCGACTACCGATTCCTCGCCAGTCTCGCCCCCCTCGCGTATGTCGGCTCCCTCGTGCTGCTCGCGGCCGTGTTCGTGGTCGGCGCCACCGCCAAAGGCGGGCAGCACTGGCTCGCCCTCGGGCCGCTCCGGCTTCAGCCCTCCGAACTCAGCAAGGTGGCCCTCGTGTACATGCTGGCCTGGTACCTCACCCTCGTGGGCGCCAAGATCCGGCGGTTCCGTTACTTCGTGCTCGCCTGGGCCATCATCGCGGCCGTGTGCGGGCTGATCCTGCTGCAGGGCGACCTTGGCACCATGATGGCCCTCGTCCCCGTTCCCTTCATCATGCTCTACGTGGCCGGGTGCCGGTGGCGGCATCTGCTCCTGGTGGCTTTGGTGGGCCTCGCCGCCGCGCCCGTGGCCTGGCAGCACCTCAAGCCGCATCAGAAGAACCGGCTCATCACCTTCATCGCACCCGAAGCCGAACCCGAGAAGAGCGGCTACCAACTGATCCAGGCGAAGATCGCCGTCGGCAGCGGCCGCCTCACCGGGAAAGGATTCGGCCAGGGCACCCAGGCCCATTTCGAGTTCATCCCCGAGTGCCACAACGATTTCATCTTCGCGCTCCTCGCCGAGGAAACCGGATTCGTCGGCGCGATCCTCGTCATCGGCCTCTTTGTCGCGTTCCTGTTGCGCGGGCTTACCCTCGCCCGCGACTGTCCCGACATGTCGGCGACCCTGCTCGTGGTGGGCGCGCTCAGTATTCTCGCCATCCACAGCTTCATGAACATCGCCGTGACGCTGGGCCTGATGCCCGTGACGGGACTACCCCTGCCCTTCTTCAGCTACGGCGGCTCCTTCTGCCTCACCACCATGATCTGCATCGGCACGATACTGAGTGCCAACGTGAAGCGAGGCCTCTTTGAGTAAGCACGGAGGAACAGGCCCATGGCCGTGATGCGCGTCAAACTGGCCCGCACCGCGCCGGCCCGATGGCTCGAACACCGCGAGTTCGTCCAGATCGTGCGCGACGCCGTCCTCCGTGCCGGCCTGCCCGTCGCCGGCGGCCGCGGCGCACCCCCGGCGCCCTGCATCACGCCCGGCCCCCCCTTGCGCGCCGGCTACCTCAGCCGCGGCGAATACGTGGACTTCGAGCTCACCGAGCCCACCACTGCGCGCGAGTTCGGCCGGCGGCTTGCCGCCGAGTTGCCCCCCGGGCTCGAGGTGGTGTGGCAGCGGCGGTTGCCGGCCCGCGCCAAACACCTGCGCGCCGCCGTCACCGGCTTCACGTACACCGTGTCCGCCCGCCTCGATCCGGCTCGCGCCCGGGCCTTTGCCGAGGCCACCACATGGCCCCATGTGCGCGTCCGCCCGGCCCGTGTCCAGGAATTCGACCTCAAACGCAGCGTATCCCGGCTGGACGTCCGGCCGGAGCAGGCCCGCATCGATATCGAGGTGCGCCCAGACGGAACGCCCAAACTCGAGGAAGTGCTCGAGTCCATCTTCGGCATCCCGCCCGAGGAATCCGCGACGATCCCCACCGAACGCGCCGCCGTCAAACTCGAACAACCTTATCCTCTCAACCACCGGATCATGGAGCAACTATGAAACAATTCGTCATCAACGTCGCCCCCCTCGAGACGCGCATCGCGCTCCTCGAGGACAAGCGCCTCATCGAACTGCAGATCGAACGCCACGAAAGCCGAAGCGTCGTCGGCAACATCTACAAAGGCCGCGTCGACTCCGTCGTGCCCGGCATCCAGGCCGCCTTCATCGACATCGGCTTCGAGAAGAACGGCTTCCTCTACGTGTCCGACATCGCGGGCGTCGAGGGCACCGGCGACTTCGTGTTCGAAGAAGGCACCGTCAAGCCCCGCGGCCGCGCCCGGCGTTCCCGCCCCCAGCGGATCGATTCCCTGCTGAAGAAAGGCCAGCACATCATGGTGCAGGTCAGCAAAGACACGCTCGGCACCAAAGGCGTCCGCCTGACCAACTACGTCACCCTGCCCGGCCGCTATGCCGTGCTCATGCCCACGGTGAAGCATCTCGGCATTTCGCGCAAGATCGAAGACGAGGGCGAACGCGATCGCCTGCGGCGCATCCTCCAGGAGATCCGGCCCAAGGGCCTCGGCCTCATCCTGCGGACGGCCGGCGAAGGCAAGAACCGGGCCGATTGCCGCTCGGATATCCGGTATCTCACCAAGGTGTGGGACAAAGTCAAATCGAAAATGGAGAGCGTGAAAGGGCCGGCCCTGCTTCACGAAGACCTCGGCCCCATTCTGCGCATCGTCCGCGACAGCTTCACCGACGACATCGATCGGCTCTCCATCGACAGCGAAACCGAGTACAGCCGGATCCTCAACTTCCTCGACACCTTCGCGCCGAATCTCAAGAAACGATGCAAGCTCTACCGGGCGCGCCGCCCCATCTTCGAGCGCTTCGACGTCGAGGAGGAGATCCAGAAGGCCCTCCAGCGCCGCGTGTTCCTCAAGGGCGGCGGCTACATCTGCATCGACCAAACCGAGGCCCTCGTCGCCATCGACGTGAACACGGGCCGGTTTACCGGTTCCAAGAATCTCGAAGAGACGGTGTTCAAGACGAATCTCCTCGCCGCCGAGGAGATCGCGCGCCAGGTGCGGCTCCGCGACATGGGCGGCATCATCGTGATCGACTTCATCGACATGCGCTACGAGAAGAACCGCAAGGAGCTGATCCGCACCCTCCAGGAATGCCTGAAGGATGATCGGGCCAAGACCACGATCTCGGAGATCAGCGAGCTCGGCATGATCGAGATGACGCGCAAACGCGTGAAGCACAACCTCGTCAAGGCCCTGTCTCAGCCCTGCCCCTACTGCGAAGGGAGCGGCCTCGTCCGATCCGTTACCACCATGACTTTCCAGACCCTCCGCGAGCTCCACAGCCTGTTCTGCCGCACCAAAGAGAAGCGCGTCCTCGTCCAGGTGCATCCCGACGTCGCCCGCCGGCTACGGCACGAAAACCGCGAGATGCTCGAAGACATCGCCCAACGCTTCTCCCGCGAGATCGAGCTCGAATCCGTGTCCGACTTCCACATCCACGACGTCAAGTTCCTCAGCGCGCGGACGCGCAAAGAGGTTACCGGCTGAACGCCCGCGGCCCGTGCGCCGCGATCAGTCCGGCATCCGCGACGTGTCGTCCCCGCCCCATCGATTCCGCAGCCCGCCCAGGCGCCGCGCGGTGGCCCAGGGCACCGCGATCAACTGCCGCACACCGGCCACCGTCGAGATCTGCCGGGCCGTCCTGCGCATCTCGGCGAAGAGCGCCTGCCGTACCACCTTCTCCTGCACCTCGCCCTCCTCCCGCACGGCGAGAAGCCGGTGCAGCGAGAACAGGCCGAGCAGGAAGGCGATGAGGAACACGAAATCGAGTCCGCGGAGATCCACCGCGGGCAAAACCACGGCCGGGTGGTAGTTCTCCGACGACGCCAGGTGAAGCGTCAGCGTCAACTGCTCCGACGCGAACCAGTCGGCCACAAACCCGGCGATTATCGGCGCGATCGTGGCCGCGCACCCGCTGATGAGGGCGTTCACGGCAAGGTAGGCGCCCGCCTTGCCGTAGGGGGCCGTCTTCAGCGCGAGGTTGCCCGCGCACAGGTTTACGCCGGCCGTGGACACCCCCGCCAAGGCGTGGATCACGATGAGCACGGGGATCGTGAGCGCATAGGACTCCGGCATCGTCGTGAACGGCCAGAGCAGAAAGCTGACGATGAACCACGGGCCCGTGAGCACCAGCACCGACTTGTTGCTGAAGCGATCCGCCAGCGATCCCCAGAGCTGGAAACACACCACGTTGATCAACTGGCTCAGCACGGCAAGCCCGAGCACCCACGACATGCTCAATCCGAGGCGATCGATGAGGTACACCGCGAAGAACGGCGCCGCGAAGTTGACTGCGAAACTCCACCAGGCGAGGAAGATGAGCAATTGGCGGAACGCCTGGTTCCGGAACGGCTCCGCGAGGGCCTGGAAGAAGCCGCCGCCGGCTTCCCCGGGCATCTGCGGCTCAGGCGTGCGCCCCAGGAACACGATGCCGACGACGCCCACCGATCCCGCCACGGCGAACAACGTGCTGTACGCGCCCAACGGATCCCCGAGATGCGCCTTCCAGAAGTCCACCAGGTATCCGCCGGCCAGGCTCAGCCCCGCGCCGATCGCCGTCGCCAGGGCCAGCCGTTTCGCGAAAAACGCCGACATCCGCGCTTCCGGAATCAGATCCCGGATCCACGAGTTGAACGCACACCCGGCCACGGCCCCCAAGCCGAAATGCACGAACAGGGCCGCCAGAAACACCGGCACAAGGTACTCGCGCGGCGCGATCCACGGCAGCAGCGCGATCAGGAGCCACGCCGCCCGGCTGATGCCCGCCGTGCCGAGAACAAGCGGTCTCCTGCGCCGGAGGCGTTCAACGAGGTAGACAGCGGGGATCTGGAGCGTCAGCGACAGCGGGCCGATGGCCGCGAACAGGCCGATGACTTTGTTGGAGGCGCCCAACAGCAGCGCGAATCCCACAAGGAACGCGCCGGTGGTCAACACGACCATAGTCTGCCCGCAGGCGCCGTCCACGAGAAGCATGCTCATGCCGCGGTGGACGTCGCCCTCGTCGATTCGGGCCTTCGGTTTCAGCCATCCCCGCATGGGGCCTCCTCAGTCCGGCCAAGGGCGTCCATAGGCCGCCTCTCCACTCACGGCCCGGCGGGGCCGGGGGCCCCCGGGAGCACGTGGAGCAACACCGCAAAGAAGTGGCTGATGCTGCCTGCCATGACGAACAAGTGCCACACGGCATGGTTGTAGGGCAGGCTTTTCCAGGCGTAGAACACCACGCCGAAGGTGTACGCGCAGCCCCCCGCCACGAGCCACGCGATGCCGCCCGCGGGCACCGCCGCCAGCGTAGGCTTCAACACCAGCACCACAAACCACCCCATGGCCACGTACACCGCCACCGACAGGATCCGGAACCGCCCGATCAGGAACACCTTCGACACCACCCCGATCAGGGCCAAGCCCCACATGATGCCGAACACCGACCACCCCCACGCGCCCCGGAGGCACACCAGGGTGAACGGCGTGTACGTGCCCGCGATGAGCAGATAAATCGACGCGTGGTCGATCACCCGCAACACGCGCTTCACCCGCGGCGAGCGGAAGCTGTGATAGAACGTCGACGCGAGGTATAGCATCACCAGCGTGCTGCCATACACGCTGAAACTCACCACCCGCCACGCGTCCCCGCGCACCGCGGCCAGCGACACCAGCACACTCAGGCCGGCGATGCTCAAGCCGGCGCCGATCCCGTGCGTCACGCTGTTCGCCACCTCTTCGCCCGGCGAATAGGCGACAAGCCGCGGATCGCGGGTGTCCTCATCGGCCATCGACCTCTCCATTGCGCCCTCAGGCGCGCTGCTGCCATCGGACCGAACCCGCAGACTATAGCACACGGCGCCCGGCCCCGGCACGGCGAACCGCACCCCCGCACCCCGGCCTCCGGGCCGCCCCCGGAGCTGGCGCAAACGATTTGACTTGGCCGCTCGGAATACGGTAAGCTACTGCGTTTGTGGGTTGGCCGTGAACGGCTGTGCGGGTTGAGGTGTGTCCGGATCGGCCGCAGGTTGGGCCAGTGTTGCGGCAGGCGCCGCACCGGATGCGGGCCATTGAAGAAAGGGTATCGAGGAGGTCATGGGCAGGTATACAGGACCGAAACACAAGCTGTGCCGTCGACTGGGTTATTGTATCTGGGGTTCGCCAAAGTGCCCGTCCGTGCGCCGTCCGTACGCGCCCGGCCAGCATGGGCAGGACATGCGGCGCAAGATGTCCGTGTATGGACAGCAGCTCCTGGACAAGCAGAAAGTCCGCATGCACTACGGCCTGATGGAACGCCAGATGCGCAAGACGTTCGCCAAAGCCCAGCAGATGGGCGGCGTCACCGGAACCAATCTCCTGATGCTCCTCGAGTCACGGCTCGACGCCGTCGTGCACCGGCTTGGATTCGCGACCACCATTCCCGCTGCGCGCCAACTGGTTGTCCACGGCCATATCCTCGTCGACGGCAAGAAAGTGGACAAACCGGCCTTCCGCGTCAAGCCCGGCATGGCCGTCTCGATCCGCGAACGCAGCCGCAAGATCCCCATGATCGCCGAAGCCGCCGAGACCCCCCCCGCGGGCGTACCCGAATACCTTGAACGCGCCCAGGGAGCGTTTGACGGCCGCATGGTGGCCACGCCGAACCTCGAGACGATCCCCTTCAAAAGCGACATGGCGGGCGTGATCGGGTTCTACTCCAGATAGACGAACCGAACGGATCCCCACGGCGGGCCGCAGGCGGCGGCCCGCCGGTTCTGTGTTGAGCCCCCGAGGCCAAACGCGGGAGCCGCAGTTGCAGCCATGGCCGTCCACGTACCACAGCTCGACGTCATCCAGGCGATAGCCCACCAAGCCGCCTCAGGCGTCCTGCCGGACTCAGATTCCCCCGCCCCCGCCATCGAAGTGGTCGGCGCCTGGGGGTCGGCCAAGTCCCTCATCGCCATCCAGGTGGCCGATGCCCTCGAGCGCCCTCTCCTCCTCGTCACGCCAAACCGCATCGAGTCCGAAGCCGCGTTCGAAGACGCCCTGACTTTCGCGGGCGAGGCCCGGTGCGCCCTGTTCCCCGCCTGGGAGGTCCTCCCCACCGATGCCATGGCCCCCTCCGACGACATCGTGGCCGAGCGCATGAACACCCTCATGCGGCTCGCCGCCGCGGCCGAATCCGGCGAGCGCCTCGTCGTCGTCGCGCCGGCCCGCGCGCTCCTTCAGCACGTCCCGCAGCCTACTGGACTCGCCGAGGGCACTCTTTCGCTCTCCGTCGGCGAGGAACACGACCTCGAAGACCTCATCCGCCGGCTCGCCGAATCGGGCTACGAGCGGGAACTCATGGTTGAGCAGCGCGGCCACATGAGCGTGCGCGGCGGTATCTTCGACATCTTCCCCATTTCGTCCGAACTGCCCTGCCGCATCGAGTTCTTCGGCGATGAGATCGAGTCCATCCGCCGGTTCGAGCCGGAAACCCAACGCAGCGTCGACCACATCGACACGATTACCATTCCGCCCCGTTCCGAGAAGCGCTTGCTCGCCAAAGACGCCCATCGGGACGGGCCGGCCGCGTCTCTGACAGACTACCTCCCGGACAACGCCCTCGTGGCCGTGGACGAGCCCGCCGCCGTCGTCGATGAAGCCTTCAAGGTGACCGAGCAATTCGCCGACGAACCCGCCTTCATGGCCTGGAACGATCTCCACGCGCGCCTGAACCGCTTCACGCGCCTCTCTCTGGCCCAGGTGGCCTACACCGGCGCGCGCAACGCCCCCCGGTTTTCCGTGGTCACCGGCTCGATGACGAGTTGGCAGGGACACGCCGACGACTTCTGGGATCGGCTTCAGCGGTGGGACGCCGACGGATACACCGTGGTGATCCTCGCGGCCAACTCCGGCGAGCGCCGGCGGCTCAAGGAACTCGTCGAAGAACACGGCTACCGGCCCGGCCACGATCCCTTCGACCTCCGCATCGAGATCGGCCGGTTGCGGGCGGGATTCTCTTCCCCCCAGGACAGACTGGCCATCCTCAGCGAGCGCGAGATCTTCGGCCGGCACTACGTGCGCCGCACCCGCCGCCGGTTCGAGGCCAGCGCGGCCATTACCACCTTCAGCGATCTGAAAGCGGGCGATTTCGTCGTCCACATCCATCACGGCATCGGCCGTTACCTGGGCCTCAAGCGGTTCGCCGGCAAAGCGGGCGATTTCCTCGCCATCCAGTACTCCGGCGGCGACAAACTGTACGTGCCCGTCACCAGCATCGACGCCGTGCAGAAGTACGTAGGCGGCGACGGCGCCCTGCCCAAAATCGACAAACTCGGCGGCGCCACCTGGGCGCGCACCAAGTCGCGCGTCAAGAAGGCCGTTCGTGACATGACGGAAGAACTCCTCCGGCTCTACGCGGCGCGCGAGAGCCAGGAGGGGCGCGCCTTCTCCGACGACACGCCGTGGCAGGCCGAGTTCGAGGAGTCCTTCGAGTACGACGAGACCCCCGATCAGGCCCGCGCCATCGTCGACGTGAAAGGCGATATGCAGTCACCGCGCCCCATGGATCGCCTCGTCTGCGGCGACGTGGGCTACGGCAAGACGGAGGTCGCTCTCCGGGCCGCGTTCAAGGCCGTCGTCGGCAACACCCAGGTGGCCCTGCTGTGTCCGACCACCGTGCTGGCCGAACAGCACTACCTCACCTTCTCCGAGCGCCTCGCCGATTACCCGGTTACCGTCGAGATGCTGAGCCGGTTCCGGAGCCCTGCCGAACAGAAGCGCACCGTCGAGCGGCTCAAGTCCGGCGAGGTTGATATCGTCATCGGCACCCACCGGCTCGTGTCGAAAGACATCCAGTTCAAGAACCTGGGCCTTGTCATCATCGACGAAGAACAGCGGTTCGGCGTAGCGCAGAAGGAGCGGCTCAAACACCTGCGCGCCACCGTCGACGTGCTTACCATGACGGCCACGCCCATTCCCCGCACGCTCAACCTCGCCCTGCTCGGCGCGCGCGACATGAGCGTCATCAACACGGCGCCCAACGACCGCCTCCCCGTGCACACCTGCATCCACCACTTCGACGAGCGCCTCATCGAGGAAGCCATCCGCCGCGAACTCGCCCGGCAGGGCCAGGTGTTCTTCGTCCACAACCGCGTCCGCACCATCCTGCCCTTTGCCGATCTCGTGTCCAAACTCGTGCCGGGCGTACGGCTCGGCGTAGCCCACGGCCAGATGCCCGAGGGCGAACTCGAACGCATCATGACGCGCTTCATTCACGGCGCGATCGATGTGCTTGTCTGCACGAACATCATCGGATCGGGCCTCGATATCCCCAACGCGAACACCATCATCATCAACAACGCCGATCACTTCGGCCTCGCAGAGCTCTACCAGCTCCGGGGCCGCGTCGGCCGCTACAAACACCGCGCATTCGCCTACCTGCTCGTGTCCGGCGATCGCGCGCTCACCGAGGACGCCCAGAAACGGCTCAAGGCCCTCGAAGAGTTCTCGACCCTGGGTTCCGGATTCCGGATCGCCATGCGCGACCTCGAGATCCGCGGCTGCGGCAACCTCCTCGGCGGCGAGCAACACGGCCACATCGCCGCCGTCGGATACGAGACGTACACGCAGCTCCTCATGGACGCCGTCGCCGAACTCAAGGGCGCCCCGGCGAAGCGCCGGCTCCTTCCGCCCTGCGAGATCGCCATCGACGCCTTCATTCCCGGCGAATACGTGCCCTCCGAGGCCCAGAAGATCACCCTGTACAAGCGCATGACCGCCGCGAACTCCATCGAAGACGTCGAGGAGATGCAGGACGAGATCCGCGATCGCTTCGGCGCCCCGCCCCGGCCTGTCCAGCGCCTGCTCGCCGTCATGCGGACGCGCGCCCTCGGTGCCGACGCCGGCGCCAGCCGCATTGTCGCCGGGAAAGGCGGCGTGACGGTTGAGTTCGACACCGGCCACGCCCTCACCCGTCAGAACCGCAACACCCTCGCCCAGGAGTTCGGCGATCTCCTCGAGTTCGCCTGGCAGGACACCCCCTCCGCCACGCTCCGCGTCTCGTCCGAGAGCCCCGAAGACATGCTCAAGGCAGCCCAGCACCTGCTCACCGCCATTGCGGATCTCTGAGCGCGCCGGGGCCGGATCAGTCCTCGATTCGCCGCCACGCACCCCCGTCGAGCCTGCCCAGCCAGAACGGCCCTGTCGCCGTTTCACCGTCGACTTCCCACGCCCGGCCCGGATTCTCGGCGAAGAAGACGCGGTACCGCGGCCCGCCCGCAAACGCGATCCCGGCCGACGCGCCATCCTCCGGCGCGGCCCCCGGCACGCTCCAGGGTGTCACCGCCACCGCGGGCACCGGCCCCTCCGCGACGGGATAGAGCACGTAGAGCGCATGCGCGACCCCCGCCCGCTCGGCGGCAAACACGGGCGTCGGAATGGGCCGCACGCCCGTCAGTGTGCTGTCGTCGAGCGGAATCCAGCCCTGGATGACGGGCTCCTCTTGCCCCTCGACCACCGTCAGCGACAGGCCCTCGGCCGCCAGCGCGAACAGGCCCAGGTTGGGCCCGCCCTCATCCTGCGTGCAAACGCCGAACGGCACGGATTCGGTGTCCACGCCGGGCGCATCGAGGTGGAACACGCTTTCGTAACGATGCGGTTGATCGTCGCGCGGCGCGAGCGTATCGGCTACGATCCAGAAGTCCCCGGGCGCGT
>JAFGTL010000637.1 GCA_016934125.1 Candidatus Hydrogenedentota bacterium | reverse complement strand
GGTGGCTTCTTTCACGATCCGCGCCATTTCGCCGGGGTAATCGGCCGAATACTCGCGGTTGTCGGGGCCCATCACGACGGGATGGCATGCGAAGTTCACGAGCACGGCCATCAACTGCCCGTCCGCATCCTCGATCTTCACCAGCCCCGCCTCGTGATCGATGGGGCGCGTCAACCGGCGCTCCGCGTTGCGCCAGAGCATGATGCACCGGCCGTCGCGCGTCAGGATCCGCCGGTTATGGCTCACGTCGAACGTGGCCCGGCCTAGGCCGAGTCGCGCGGGCCGCACGCCGGCCGCCGCCTCCTCGATGCACGCGATGATGGCCTTCTCGATAGCGTCGACGTGGGGCGCGCCCTCCATCTCCATGGCGGGCGCGTGATGCGTGTGGGATGCGGCGAGGAACACCTGATCGACACCGGCCGACTGGGCCGCGGCGCGGATCCGATCGCACGACGCCTTCAACGGCACCCGGCCCAGATCGAGCGCGACGATGGCGGCCGTCTGCCCGCCTGCGCGAAACACGACGGCCTTGGCGTGCAGGGGATCGAGCGTGCCGGTGGAGGGCCCGGTGCGCTCCGAATACCCCCACATGGGGATGCCGGGCTCGGGCGTGATATCGCGCACGGCCACGCCCGCCAGGAACGGGGCGTCGGCGCCCGGCGCGTGGCCCGGGGCGGCCAGGCTGCTGGACAGGGCGGCTGCGGCGGCGGAATTCCTGATGAACGAACGACGTGACATGGACTCCATCTCCGGTTCTCCTCGCTGGCCTGGAAGGCCAACGACGGCAAACTCTCACGGCCGTGGCGCGTTATTGTATAGAAAACGCGGGCCGGTTTCATGGCATTCCGCGGGCTCAGCTATCCCCAGTGCGCGAGGCACAAGACGCGACTACTGCCGTGAAGGGAGTTGTGAAGGGAATTCGGGGACACGTAGTCGCGCCGAAGCGGCGCTTGGTATATGTCCCCGAATCCCCCGTGAGCGCCTACGCTTTGAGCGCCTACGCTTTGAGCGCCCCGGCCGTGATGCCCTGGATGAAGGATCGCTGGAAGCACAGGAAGGCGACGACGAGCGGCAGCGTGGCCAGCACGCCGCCGGCCATCACCATGCCGTAGGGGGTGCGCATCTCGCCCTGAAGCAGGTAGATGAGCAGCGGCATGGTGTACATCTCTTCCTTGCGCATGACGACGAAGGCCCACATGAGGTTGTTCCAGGTGCTGATGAGCACGAGGATGCCGAGGGCGGCGAGGGCGGGCCGGGCGATGGGCACCACCACATGGCGGTAGATGCCGAACTCGCCGCACCCGTCGATGCGGGCCGCGGCAATGAGATCGTCGGGCACATTCGCGTCGATGTACTGCCGCATCCAGAAGATGCCGAAGGCGTTGGCCGCGCCTGGGATGATCATGGCCCAGTACGTGTTCACGAGGTGCAGGTGGACGAGCACCATGAACACGGGAATCATGGTTACCGCGCCCGGGATCATCATCGTGCCGAGCACGAAGGCGAACAGGCCGTCGCGCCCGGGCGCCTCGCGGAACTTGGCGAAGGCGTAGCCGCCGAGGGAGCACAGAAAGAGGGCGAGCGTGACGTGGCCGGCCGCGATGATGCACGAGTTGAGGAAGGCGCGGGCGAGTCCTGTCTGGGCGAGCACGTTCGCGAAGTTCTCGAGCACGACGGGCATAGGGATGAACTGGGGCGGCATGGTGAAGATCTGGGCGCGCGTCTTGAACGCCGAGATCAGGAGCCAGTAGAAGGGGAAGATGAAGAGCGCCGACACGGCCAGGAGCACGGTGATCCACGCGAGCCGCTTGAAGCGGGCCGCGGTTGCGCGTCGTGCCGGCCGATAGAGGGCGCTCTCTGCCATTCCGGACTCCTAATCCGTTGCGGGCCGTCGCAATCGGAGGATCGCGAGCGACAACACGAACACCGCCACCGCCACCGTGTACGCCGCGCAGGACGCGTAGCCGAACCGGAAGTCGGTGAACGAGCGATTGAACAGATACAAGCCGAAGTTCGTCGACGACATGCCCGGGCCGCCCTTCGTCAGCACGAACACCTCGTCGAACATGTAGACGGTGCCGATCAACGACATGATGCTGCAGAACACGAACGTCGGCCGCATCAGGGGCAGGGTGATCCGCCCCATCTGCTGGAACCGGCTCGCGCCGTCGATCGTGGCGGCTTCGTAGTACTCCTCGGGGATGCCCTGGAGTCCGGCGAGCATGAGCACCGTGTTGTAGCCCGTCCAGCGCCATACGAGCAGAATCGACACGGAGATCTTCGACCACGCCTCGCTTTCGAGCCATGGAATCGGGCGGATCGGCTCCCAGGGCAACAGCGACGTCAGTCCCGTCAACACGAAGTTGAACAGTCCCGCCTCGGAGCTGTAGAGCAGGCTGAACACGATGGCGATAACCACCATGGGCGTGACGCAGGGGAGGAACACGGACACGCGGAAGAAGGCGCGGAACGGGAGCCGCCGCGCATTCAGGATATTCGCGAACAGGAACGCGAGGAGGAACATGGGGGGGATGTAGAGGGCGCCGATGACGAGGGTGTTCCACAGGGCGATGTAGAAGGACTCGTCGAGAAAGAGCGTGGCGAAGTTCTCGAACCGCACGAAGGTCGCATCCGTCAACCCGTCCCATTTGACGAAGCTGAGATACAACGAGAAGAGCAGGGGATACAGGCCAAACACGCCGAACAGGATGAAGAAGGGCGAGATGAACAGATAGAACGGGCGATTCCGCCGGATCCGCACCGCGAGAGTGTGTTGCTTCGGCGCGTTCATCGCTCTGCCCCTTCAACCGGCGCCGTTTCCGACGCCGCTGCCGGCGCCGCCTCCGGCGCGATCTCCCGGCCGAGCTTCCGGCGGAGCTTCTGCGCCATGTCCGCGAGAAACGCGTCGTGATCCACCCGGTTGGACGCCCAGCGGCTCAGGCTCTGCGTCATGTACCGCTTGGCTTCGTTCCAGTCGCGGGTGCGCGTGAGCGGGGGGATCTTGTCGATGTCCGTGGCGAAGAGCCGCCGCACTCTCTGGCCGCCGTAGAACGGATCCGGTTCGTCGAAGAAGGGATCGTCGAAGGTGGACATGAGGCACGGAAACAGATCGAAGTTGCGGTATTGGGCGATCTGGCCCTCGGGCGTGCAGAGGGCGTATTCGACGAAGGCCCACGCGGCTTCCTTCTTCGTGCCTTGTTCCGGAATCACCAGCACCGATCCGCCCAGGTTGCTCGTGCGCAGGCCCCCGGGCTTGACGGCGGGCAACCGGAACACGCCCCAGTTCCCGGCCGTGTCGGGCGCGTAGTCCTTGATGCTGCCGCCTAGCCATACGGCCAGCGGATACGTCGCGATCTTGTCGTTGTTGAACGAGGCGAAGTACTCGTGGCTGAACACGTTGACCGCCGCGGCAATGTCCGCATCGAGAAGCGCGCGGAGCGTCTCGAGGGCTTCGACGTTCGCGGCCGAACGGACGATGATTCGGCCCTTCTCGTCGAAGATCCCGCCGCCCGTCTGCTGAATGAGGATCTCGAACAGATCGAACAGGCCCGCCACGGACAGGGCCAGCATGTGCGTGTCCCCGTTCGACTTACGAACGATCTCCTGGCCCGCCTCGATGTAATCGGCCCAGGTTTCAATGGCGTCCGGATCGATCTCGTGTCGCCGGAACAGATCGCGCTTATAGAACACGGCGCACGGGCCCATATCCCACGGGATGGCATAGATCCGGCCCTCATGCACGCAGTTCACCCAGAAGGCCGGGGAGAACTGGGCCTCATACTGTTTGGCGTGCTCGGTGAGATCCATCATGCGGCCGCTGGGATTGAACTTGGGCGCGTCCACGAGTTGGAGTTGCGACACGTCGGGCGCGCCTACGCCCGCGATGAGGGACAACAGGAACCGGGACTGCATGTTTGCGCCCGACATGTTGATGGTGACGGAAACGTCCGGGCGGCGCTCGTTGAACGCCGGGACCAACTCTTCGAGGCTCGCGGCCGCGATGTTCCAGCTCCAGATCTCGATGGGCGTCTGTTCGGCGCCCGCGGCCAGCGCGCATACCGCCAGAACGACGCCCGCGAGCGCCACGCGCCCGCAGGGAATGGGGGAGGGGATACGCGATGGAATGCTCATAGATCCCGTTCCGAAAGCCGGCGGGCCTCAAGGTGCCGCCGTGTAATGGATTATGGTAGATTGGGCGTGGGGATGCAACGTGTGATGCGTCATGCGCCTGGGCAACGCAGCTGTCTCAACCGGGCGGCTGGAGAGGAGAAGCGCTCAGCATGGCCAAGTGCCCGCATTGCGACACAATCATCAGTCTCGATAGCCTGCACAAAGAAGTGCGCGGCGCCCTCAAGAAGGAAGTCATGTACTCGTGCCCGTCCTGCGACAAGGTGCTCGGGTTCGCATTCTTCTTCGGGGGGATGCTGACCGGGCGGCCGTAACGGGCGTTACTCGTCTGCGGCCTCGGGCAGCGTGAGCCGCCAGACGTCGTTCACCACCGGCCAGGAATTGCCCGCAACCACCCACAGGCTGCTGTCGTACACGTAGCAGGTGGGTTCGTGGCGGGCACTGAAGCCCGGCGAGGGCGCGTACTTGTGCCAGGCGGTTCCGTCCTGCGTATACCACACGCCGCCCAGGTTCGCGGCGTTCACGTTGTCGTAGCCGCCCACGATCCAGAGTCTGCCCGCGTAGGCCTTTGAAATGAACCACACCCGCGGCGTCCATGGCGCGTGTTCGATGACGCGTTCCCAGTGCGCGCCGTCCGCCGAGCACCACACGTCATTGTAGCTTGTGGATTTGGCGTAGCCTTTCTCAGGAGGCGTGTTCGCGCGTCCGGCCCAGCCGCCCATCAGCCAGATCCTGCCGGCATACACCGCCACCGCCGCCGCGCCCCGATCGCCGTACGGTGCGTGGGCCGTGGCGCACGTCCACGACGCACCGTCCGTCGAATACCACACATCCGCCCCCGCGCCTACGTGCCACATTTTGCCGTCGTGGACGACGACTTCGCCATATCCTCGCGCGCCAAATGGCGTGTGCTCGGCCACCTGGGCCCATGTGGCGCCGTCTGTGGAGGCCCACACGCTCCCCTTGATCGCCCACATTCTCCCGCCGTAGACCACCATCTCGCTGTAGCCGTCGTATGGCGTGTCGTCTCGGACAAGCGTCCAGGTCGCTCCGTCCGTCGAGGCCCACAAGTCCCGGGACAGGATATTCCCGTGGTAGTAGCCGTTGCTGAGCCACATCTTTCCGGCGAATACGAGATCCTCGGCCGTGTCGCGAGGACTGAACGCCGCCTTCTCGGATACGCACACCCAGGCCGGCTCCTCCGACGTTGCGGCGGCCTGCGAGCCCGGTGTCCCCATCGTCACCGCAAGCGCGAGAATACCCCTAATCATCGTTTGCGTAGTCCCATTTGGTCAGGGCCTCAGTACGGGCGGTCCCTTCGTCTCGGTGCATTCGTCGAGGGTCATAGTACCGCGTCGTGGCGCGTCAACGGAAGAGAGAATACGGGGACGGCGTGCAACGATAGCGGCAGGGGGCGGTGGGCCGTTTGGGATCAGGTAACCTCGATGCCGACCTTGGCGAGAATCCGGCGGAGGTCGTCGGGCGTAAAGGGTTTCATGAGTTCGGCCGAAGCGCCCTGTTCGATCGCGCGTGTCATTGCCTCGGCGCTATCCGCGCCGCCGAGGGCGATTACATGGGCGGCGCCGTGGTCCGAGGAGGCTTTGACGCGCTGGCAGAGCTCTACGCCGTCCATCCCGTCCGTCTCGACGTCGACCAACACCACGTCGGGCTGGAAGGTGGCCATGCGGTATCCTGCGTCGAAGCAGTCCATGGCGACCTCGACCTCGAAGGGCGTCTGCGATCGTTCGAGAAACCGGCGAACCACGGCCACGACTGAGCGCTCGCTCTCGATGACGAGGATACGGGTGCCGGAGCTGCTGAGATCGGGATGGAGAGGGATGCCGTTTTCGTGGAGGAACTCGATCAGATCCTCGGAACGGATCCGGCGATGGCCGCCGGGCGTCTTGAACACGCGAATCCGGCCCGCCTCAGCCCATTTCCGGATGGTGTCGGCCGTGACGTGACAGTATTTGGCCACTTCGGAGGTGCTGAAGGATTGTCTCGTTTCCATGTGCTACCGAACCGCCCAAACCGGGGATGGGGAGAAGTCCGTTCGACGATGCCTACCCGGGCTTCGCGCGAGCGGGAGATACCCCGGCCCCGAAGAAAAACAGTGGAGCTGGAGCGGGGAGTCGAACCCCGGACCTCATCATTACGAGTTCCAGCTCGGTTTTGGATACAACTCATTGCGCAACTGCGAGTTGCGCACGTGGCGCCTCGCCCGACTTTGGGCGCTCGACGCCACTGGGCGACACTATACGTCATTACGCGACACTGTTTCAACTTCCGTCGGCTCCAAACCCGCTTCGGCCATCTGCGCCTTGAGCGTCTGAATAGTGCGGTGCTGATTCTTGATCGTGAGGGCCATGGCCTGCTCCCTCAACTGCGCCGCACGAGCAGGCCCGTCGTCTTTCCTTTCCCCGAAGACATCAGTGGACCGCGTGATGAAAGCCCAGGCGAGCCACAAGAGGCTCCCAAAGCACCAGATGCCGACGATGATTGCCAAGATGGAGTCCATTAGCCCGAGGCGCCCCCTATCCCCCGTTGTGGCCTCGCTCCTGTGCTTTGCGGACTGTGGTCATGATCCCGCGGAATTCGAGGTCGAACGCCTCGAGTTCCTCGTTCAGCCCGGCCACCTGGGCCTGAATGCTGTCGAGTTGTTCAGTCAGCTCGAGCAGCCGTGAGACAGTCTCGGGCATGTTGGCCTTGTGGGCCTCCCGCACAGCGCGCAGCAGATCCTCCCCCTGGAGCACGGCCCAGACGCGGCGCTCCGTGCCGCTGGTGATCGCTTGGATGTAGGGCTGCGAGGAGGTCGACGCTTTCTGATGGTCGCGGAACAGCAGAGCGCGCGACGCCACCGAGGTCGGATATGACGGGGTGTCCTCGGGAGACTCGTGCGGGCTATCGGCCTCTT
>JAFGTL010000636.1 GCA_016934125.1 Candidatus Hydrogenedentota bacterium | reverse complement strand
GTCCATCACTGCATGCGCGTCGCCGACACGTTGTCGGCCGAAGGCATCGAGGCGGCTGTGCTCGATCTGCTCACCGACGCGGCCCGCGTGCCGCTCGCCCGACTCCTCTCGGAGGAAGCGCTCGAGGCCGTGCCCATCAACGCGCTGCTAACGGGATCGCGCGACGAGGCCGTGGCGCAGGCGGCCGCGTTGCGCGGCTCGGGGTATGGCGCGGCCAAGCTCAAGGTAGGCGGCGCTGCGCCTGCGCAGCATGCGGAAACCGTACGCGCCGTGCGTGCGGCCCTGGGCGACGCGGTGGCGCTTCGCCTCGACGCCAACCGCGCCTGGGGCTACGACGACGCCGTGGCCTTCGGCCGCGCCGTCGAGTCGTGCGGCATCGAGTACATCGAGGAGCCCCTGGACGATCCTTCGCGGTTCGTGAATTTCGCCTCGGCCACGGGCATCCCGGTGGCCCTCGACGAAACCGTTGTCGAGTGCGGCGTCGACGATCTGGATCGCTGGCGTGGGGCCAAGGCGGCCGTGCTCAAACCCACGCTTCTCGGCGGACTCGAGGCCGCCATGTGGTTCGCGCGCCGCGCCGCGAACCTCGGCATGACGCCCGTGATCAGTTCATCCTTCGAGACGGGCCTAGGCCTGGCCGTGCTGGCGAACCTGGCGGCATCCGCCATGCCGGAAGGGGTAGCCGCCGGACTCGGCACGCATTCGTGGCTCGGCGCGGACATCGTCGACGGGCCGTTTCCCGTCGCGGACGGGCGCATCGATGTCGCGCGCGCGCACGCGCTGTGCCGCACCGTCGCCGTGGATTACGGGGCGCAGGGCGGCCATGCCTGATCGACTCGAGCAAATCGCACGTCAATACGCCGGGCATCCGGCGGTGATCGGCCCGGAAGGATCCGTGTCCTTCGACGAATGGTGGGGGCGGGCCGGATCCGTCGCGGCCGGGCTCGAACGGGCAGGTGTGCGTCCCGGGGGCCGCGTCGCCGTGCTTCTGCCGAACGGCATCGAGCACGCAGCCGTGCTTCTTGGGTGTCTTCGCCTCGGTGCGGCGGCGTGCCCTGTCGACATGCGCCTCCCGGCCCAGGGCGTGGCAGGCGCTTTGCGCCAACTCGGGCCGGCGGCGCTCGTGACGGGGGGTTCCGAAAGCGCGCCGGGATACGGCGGGATTCCGCACGTCGCCGTAGCCGATCTGATGAAGGCCGCGGCCGGTTGGGCTGGTTCGGAGCCCGCGCACGAGGATGAGCGGCCCGCGACGGTTGTATTCACCTCGGGCAGTTCCGGTGAGCCCAAGCCGGCCGTGCTCACCCTCGGGAGCCACTGGGCCAACGCGGCCGCGTCGAATGCCAACATCCCTGTGCGGCCGGGCGACTGCTGGCTGCTGTCCTTGCCGTTCCACCACGTGTCGGGGCAGGGCACGCTGTTCCGCTGCATGCTGGGTGGCGGCGCGGTGGGCGTGCCCACGCCCGGGCAGGATCTGGCCGAGGCCATCCGGCATTGCGGCGCCACCCATGTCTCGCTCGTAGCGACGCAGTTGGGCCGGCTCCTGGCTTCCGACGCGGGCCGCAGCGCCCTTCAGGGGCTCAAGGCCGTGCTGCTCGGCGGCAGCGCCATCCCCGAACCGCTGATTCGGGAGGCCGTCGCGTGCCGCGTGCCGATCCACACCACCTACGGGCTCACCGAGACGGCGTCGCAGGTGACGACGACAGAGCCCGGGGCCGGGCTCGACACGCTGTTGACGTCGGGCCGGCCGCTCACGCGGGGCACGGTTCGGATCGCGGACGACGGCGAGATCCTCGTGCGCGGCGATACGCTGTTCGCGGGCTATCTGCGCAACGGCCGCATCGAGCCGCCCGTGCTGCACGGCGGCTGGTTTGCCACAGGCGATCTGGGCTCGATGGATGAGGCGGGGCGGCTGGGCGTGTCCGGGCGGCGGGATAGCCGGTTCGTGTCCGGCGGCGAGAACATCCAGCCCGAAGAGATCGAGCGGCACCTGTGCGCGGTGAGCGGCGTGATCGAGGCCGTTGTGGTGCCGGTGGCGGACGACGAGTACGGCGCGCGGCCCGCCGCGTTCATCCGTACGGAACGGCCCGTGAGCGGTGAAGCGCTTGCGGCCCGGCTTGCCGAGCGCCTGCCGCGGTTCAAGATTCCCGTGCGGTTCCTGCCATGGCCGGAGGAGGCCGGCGCGCGCATGAAGGTGGATCGGCGGCGCCTGGCGGGCATGCTCCGCGAGAAGCCCTGATCCGGCTCAGTCGGCGCAGGCTTCGAGGGCGTGCACCAACTCCTCGGGCAGCGGCACGGCCCGGCGGCTGCCCTTGTCCAGGGCCACGTGAGTCGTCCGCACCTCGCACGCCACGCGATCCTCCCGGTTCCGCAGTTCAAAGCGAAGGCAGAACTTGCGTTTCCGGATGGACTCGACGTGGAGGTGCACGGTTACGCGTTCGCCGAGGTGGAGGGGGATCTTGTAGTCGCTCTCCGCGTGGACGAGGGGTGTGATGTAGGTCTCGTCGGACAGCATGCGCGCGAAGCCCAGCGAACGAGACGCCAGAAACGCCTCGTAGGCGTCATGGGCAAAGGCGAAATGCCGCGCGAAGAAGAGGATGCCCGCCGCGTCGGCGTCGTGCATCGTGACGGTGGTAGTGTGTACGAACAAGCCGGTATCCCTTACGCGATGAAGTTCCAGAAGTTCCCCCCGAAGAGGCGCGCGACATCGCGCTCGATCTCGGCCTCGTCGATCGTCCAGCCCGTTCCGGCAAGGTCGGCATACTTGTCGGCAAGCACCTTGGCGATGATGGTGCGGGAATGCGACCACTTGTAGACGACTTGTTCGAGGACGCGGGCGTCGGAGTGTTGGGGAAGCACGCTGAGCCCGAGCAGTTCGAGCCGCATGCGCGTGATCTCCTCGATCAGGCTCGGATCGTTCAGGAACCACCAGCAGCCGAACAGGAACAGGTTGCGGAACTTGCGTCCTGCTACGCACAACTCGTGCTGGTTCTCGCGCGACAGCATCGTCACCATGAATTTCGCGTCGGGATAGGCCGCGCACAGCCGCTCGACGGCCCCGACGTCGCCCTGGCCGACGCCGTCGCCCGCCAGCCGGATGCCCGGATTCACGTTGCGCTTCACGCCGATCATCATGGCAAAGGGCACGTTGTGTTCCTGGGCGACGGGCACGACGCACTCGTCGAGCAGCGTGGAATACTCGGTATCGGAGGGATAGGCGAACGTGGGCGGCAGCGACACGGCCATGTAGAGCGATTTCGTCTTCTTGATCCAATCGCTCAGGAACCGACGGACTTCGGCGCGGGCATTGGGCGAGAGCATCGCGTCGGCGTCGTATCCCCAGCCCTGGAGCCGCGGGGCCGTGTTCTTCCAGTCGAGAAGCAGCGGATCGATCCGCAGGGCGGCCCGGAACCGCTCGTCGCCCTCGAACCCCCGTTCCCAGACGGGCCGCTCCGTCTCGTCAAAGGGATCATTCGTCATCACGACGGACGTGAGTCCGGCACAGGCGAACACGTTGTCGATGTGGGCCGCGAGATCGGCATCGGCGAAATACGCCCGGTAGGCGGCCAGATCGCGCGAGGCGACGTCGAGGCCGAGTTTGTCGAGGGCGGTGAGCACCCCCCGGCACGATTCGCTCACGGGCGAGCGATCGATGAAGAGTTCCTTCCAGATCAGATCGGCCTGGCCGCGTTTGTCCATGTTCCAGAACGTGTCGTAGGGCACGTCGGACGCGCGCAGGGCCTCGGCGATGCAGTAGTGGTAGGTGATCAGTTCGTCCACGCCGTAAAGCAGCAGGCCGCCGAAGGGCGGGGCGAACAGGTGGGTGTGAATATCGGTGATGGGCGTGCGCGCCACAACGGCCGCAACCGCCTCCCGAAGTGCCTCGATGTTGTCCCGGCCGTAAGGGCCTTTGCTGCCGGCCGTGCCGTCTTTTTTCATGGTTCGCACCTGTCTCCTGGTTCGTATACGCAGTTCGCCTCGCGGTATCGAGACGGTGTAGCACCGGGCCGGGCCGCGTGTCAAGAATCAGCGGCCGTCGCCGGCCTGCACCCGTGCAATGGCAAGGAAGCCTTTCAATCCCCAGAGGTGGCACCAGGTGTTCTGGGCGTTATCCTGGCCCATGTAGCCGTAGTTGATGCCGGCGGGATAGTCGATGCGGTGCGACGTCTCCATGGCATCGAGGGTGTCGTCCACGTATTCGAGGTATCGCGCGTTGCCCGTTGCGCGGTATCCGAGGCAGCAGGCGGCGATGGCCTGCATCTGTCGATCGTACGGGAGGCACGTGCCGGGCCCGCCGTCGGCCGACACGTCCGGGCCCGGGCGCGGATCGGAACCGTCCCGCGTGGTGTGGCGATACCAGAGTCCGTTGGGTGCGCGGCAGTATTCCACAAGGAACGCGAGCGCCCGCTCCGCGTAGTCGCGGTACGCGTCCCCTTGCCCTTTGAGATACAAGAGGTAATTCGCCTGAACGAGATCGGCGATCACGTGCGTCAGTTTCGTCGAACCTTCGAATCGATCCCACTGCCGGTTTGCCCCAGGGCGCCACGCGCCGTACTCGTCATCCCACAGATGATTGTTGCACGCATCGACGGCCTTCTTCGCCCACGCGAGGAACCGCGGCTCTCCGGTGACGTCGTAGGCGTCGAGCATCATGACCGCCAGGTAACCGGGCGCATAGAGTCCTTTGTTCCGATCGCCCTCGAACGCGCCCGTCTCCGGGTTGTAGGAGAACCCCGAGCAGAACCCCCCGTGCTCGGCGTCCCACCCGACGCGGATGATCGTGTCGAACACGGCGTCTGCGACTTGGGAATACCGGGGCGTCGGACGCACGGCGTTGTATCGCAGGAGGGCGGCCACGGTAATCATGTTGAACTCGGGGTAGAACCCCCGGTGCCACTCGCCGCGCCGCTCGTTGTAGCGGAAATAGAACCGGGCGGTGGGGGCGTCGTAGCCGTTGTCCAGCACCCAGTCGAGGAGGGCCTTGGCATCGTCGAGCAGCCCCGGATCCGTCTCGCCCAGCACCTCGTACAGGTGGAGCTTCATGAGGGCGAAGAAGGCCTGCTGCTGGGTGTGGAAATTCCCCTCGAGGGGCTCGACGGGCGGGGTGGTTTTGCTGTTCTGGTGGATGGCGCGCCCGCCCAGCACATCGTGCCACAGATAGGCGTCGTCCACGGCGTGCATCGAGCGCAGCCGGGCCCGAATCCAGTCCGGCGAATGCCGGAATAGGGCGGCCTCTTCCTGGGCAGAAGACGCCGCCGCACAGCAGAAGAGGGCGGCCGGGAATACGGCGGCAAACCGCAGGGCGAATCGCATCATGGTGGACTCCTCCCCCCGGCGCCGGGGG
>JAFGTL010000635.1 GCA_016934125.1 Candidatus Hydrogenedentota bacterium | reverse complement strand
CATGCGGGATCGAAGGGCAGTTTCTCACTCATCGTCCAGTTCGCCGCATCAAGCAGATCGGCGCCGGTGTCAACCGAGACGACGCACGACTGAAACCCGTCCGGCCAGTTGCAGGGCGAGCAGTCCTCGAAGGCCCGGTAGAGGCGCCCGTTCTTGACGAGGACGGGCACGGGGGCGCAATGGTAGTTGGGCGGCTCGTGAAATGGGCCGCCGCGGAACAGGAGGCCGGACTGGGCGTCTTTGGGGTGGCTCCAGGTGTTGCCGCAATCCTCGCTGCGGCGAATGACGATGGAGCCGTACTGCTGGGATGCGCCGAGGCAATACACGGCGCCATTCAGCGTGAACAAGGTGCTCCAGTAGGCATTCGCGATGTGGGTGACGTTCGTCCAGGAGCGGCCGTCATCTCGCGAGCGGTAGATGCTGAGCAGGTGTTCCTCATTCTCGTGATTCCGGGGGCATCCCGGGCCGAAGTAGTCGTGCGAGGCGAGCAAATCGCCGTTATCGAGACGAACGAGACTCGGGCTGCCGAGAAACGTCCGCGTTGCGGGATCCTGATATCGGAGTTGGATCAAGTCCATCGTCGAAGCGTCCTCTCTCTTGAGGCCGGTTGTGGCACCGGCGCCTGTGCGGGGTAGAGTAGCGCGTTCGAGGCGCCGGAGTCACCTCCCGGGCCCGCTGGCGGTGCAGCGGTTGAGCGACGGCCCCGGCGGATCTATACTTCAGCGAACCGGCCTGGGCGGATCGGCCGGCGGTTCAGCGTGGCCCAAGTAAGGAGAGAGACGTGTCTCACTACGTGATGAGCGGTGTGCTGGTGGCAGCGGTGTGTTGTTGCGTGCAGGCGGCGACGTGGGCGCAGGCGGAACGGGACGTGAAGATGGCCGCCCTCCTGGAAGCGGGGGCCGAGCCGGTGACGGTCGTTTGCTTCGGCGACAGCGTCACCGGGATCTACTACCACACGGGGAGCCGGCGGGCGTATTCGGACATGCTGGCCATCGCCCTCGGACGCGTCTATCCCGAATCGCGCCTGCGCGTGATCAACGCCGGGATCAGCGGGCACACGACAGCCGATGGCTTGGCGCGCATGGAGAACGACGTGCTCAGCCACAAGCCCCATCTCGTCACAGTCATGTTTGGATTGAACGACATGCTCCGCGTGCCGTTGGCGGAATTCGATCGGAATCTCACCACGATCATCTCGCGATGCCGCGCGATCGGCGCCGAAGTGATCTTGTGCACGCCCAATTCCGTGTGCGAAACCGAACGCCGGCCCATCGCGAAGCTCGAAGAATACGTGGCGGCGGTACGCGCCGTGGCCGAGCGGGAGAAGACACCGCTGGTGGACTGCTACGCGGCGTTCGAGGCGGTGCGGGCCGCGAATCCCGTGGAATGGACGCTGCTCATGAGCGAGTTCATCCATCCGAATATGAACGGGCACAAGCTGGTGGCGGAATGCATCGCCGAGGCGATCGCCGGGCGGCCCGTCTCGCTCGCGGGGGCCGGCCCGTTGGCGCCCGCCATCCCGAGGACGCTCTCACTCCTTTCCCAAGGCAAGCCGGTGAAGGTGTTCGCCATGCCGCCCTACGATGGCATCATCGGGCCGGCCCTGCAGGCGGTAGCGCCGTCGGCGCAGATCGAGGTGACGACGTGGGAGGTGGCGGGCCTCAGCCTCGCCGGGCTCGAGGAGTCCGCCAAGGCCGTGCGCGAGATGGGGATGGATCTGATCGTGGTGGCCGTCCCGGCAGAGGTGCCGGTGCGCCCGACGCAAGACAATCTGTTCTCTTACTCATGGATTCTGAGCTGGGCGCTAAGCTTCGAGGCGTATGGATGGGACTGCATCGCGATTCCTCCCTCGACGGCACAGGTTGACTTGAGTGCAGCGGAGCGGGATCGCGATATGCTGGCGCGCCGGCTCATCCGCGCACAGGATGTCGGGACCATCGAGCGGGAGCCGGGCGACACGCGGGATGCCGCCGCACTCGTGACGGAGTGGGTGCAGAACCAGGCGGCCGAGGCCATGAAGTGATTCGTACGAGGCCGCAGTGGGGGAGGTAGTGCAAGGTGAAGGCGAAACGCTTGCTGAAGCGATTGGTTGCGGCGGCCTTTCTGGCGGCGGTAGCCCTCGTTGCGGCGGTGGCGGCGCTGTTCTTCTGGGCGTCCTCCGGGAACCTGTCGGCCGAGGACTATGAACGGGGCTTCCTGTGGGAGTCGGCGGATATCGCCAAGGCCGACGCAGCCGGGCCGTACACGATTGTCACCTACAACATCGGATACGGCTCGGGACTCACGAACATGTCCGGGCACAACGCGTCCGAGGCGGAGTACGAGGAGAACATGGGGTTGATCGTGGCCGCGCTGGTGCCCCGGGAGCCGGATTTCGTGGCCTGCCAGGAGATCGACTACGGCGGGCATCGGTCGTATGGCGTGGATCAGTTGGCCGTGCTGGCAGGGGGGCTTGGGCTACGGCATGGCGCGAAGGCGTTGACGTGGGACATGAAGTACCTGCCGTTTCCCTACTGGCCGCCGAGCGAGAACTTCGGCAAGATGGTTTCGGGGCAAGCCGTCGCGTCGCGGTATCCCATCACGGCCCACTCGAAGGTGACGCTCCCGAGGCCGCCGGACAATCCCTTCTGGTACGATCGGTTCTACCTGGATCGGATCGTGCAGATCGTCGAGGTGGAGGTGGGGGCCTCGCGGCTTGTGCTGATGAACGTCCATCTCGAAGCGCACGATCGGCTGACGTGTATCGAGCACTGCAGAATCCTGGCCGACTTGGCACGGGACTACATGGACACCCCGCTCATCGTGCTGGGCGACTTCAACGCACGGGCGCCCTGGACGAAGGGCGGCGCCGAGGGGGGCGGGCTCGACGCCATTCTGGCCGTCGAGAACCTGCACAAGGCTATCCCGAAGGAGGCCTATGAGCGCGACGGTGAGGAGGTGTACTACACGGCCTCGTCAAACCACCCGCGCCAGAGTATCGATCATATCTTCTACAACGACAAGATCCGCTGGCTATCGGCCGCGGTGTTGCAGGACGCGGGCACCGGATCGGATCATCTCCCGGTATTGATGGAATTCGACTTCAAGTAGAGGGCGCCGGCGGCCAGATCAGGCGAAGTCGAACCGTCCGGGGAACCGTTCCGCGAGAAGCGAAGTGTAGCCCTGATACAGCGTGTCCGTGGATGAATGGCCGATATCCACAAGTCCGGTATGCCGGTTCATGGCACCGCCATAGATGAAACAGATCAGCTTGTCGGCTACGGGCGACTGAAGATCGATTTGCTGACGGACGCGTTCGATGGGCCCGGCGTTCCACATGCCGCGGCCGTCCGGGCTGCCTTCATGAACGAACAGTTCGCAGTTCGCCCAGAGCGACACGCCCATGTCGCGCAGGCGCGGGCCTACCCGCTCCAGCGCATCGGCATTCCGCCGGACGAGGTCGATGGCTGCGGCCACGTCGTGGCTTCGTCCGCCGTAATCCTGCGGGGCGAGGATATCGATGTTGGTGCGTTCCACGTCCTTCGGGAACTGCTCGAGGTCGGGCACCTCAACACCGAGGTTGCCCGGCGATGCCAGTAGTTTCACGCTGCCGACTGCGGGCCGGAGATGCTCACGGACGAGTTTCTCGTACAACTCGACGTGATGGGCGTGGTAATCGATCTCATAGCCGATGTAGAGGCCCGCGAAACTGGGGCGTGAGCCGTATCGGTCGACAAGGGCTTCCGCCTGGGCGGTGTTCCAGTCGAACCACACGTCGGGCCACGGTTTGTCGAGCCGCGCGTAGTCGCGCACCTGACACGCCCGGCCTCGAAAGCCGATCCCGTAGAACAGCTTCATTCCGAGCCGATCGGCCTCGTCGGCCACCACGGCCATGGGATCGGGGCAGCCCATCCGGAACGGGATGCCCACCGTGTCCCTGTATCCGGGGAACAAGGGTCGGCCCCAGAACGCCGTCCCCACCCAGATGGCTGTATCCATGCCAAGGCGGTGGATGTCGGTGATCAACGCACGCCAATTCTCTTCGGCCCAGAAGATCGTGTTGTCGCAATAGGCGGCGTTCCACGGATTCGGATGCACGAGGAACATGAATGTGCCTGTGAGAAGCCCGCCGGCCCCCGGGCCCGTTCCCGAAGGAGCCTGCCCGCTCGCGTCACCTGCCGCCCGGGAGAACACGCCCCCCGAAGCCGCAACCCCCGCCGCGGCAGACACCGATTTCACGAACTCGCGCCTGTTCATAGCGACCCTCCTCAAGTTCCGAAGTAGTCGAGCGTCTTCCGCATGGCTTCGGCCTGTTGGGCGCATTCCGCCTCGCCGGCCTGGTTGGTGGTGAACTGCATCAGTTTCGGCTGCACGGATTCGGCGTTCGGGCACTGGCCGGCCTCGACGTTGAACGCGCCCGCGTAGTGCGGGCAGGCCGTGGGGCATCCCTTTCCGTAGAACCGCGCCTCCTTGATCACCGGTTCGTTGTAGAGGAGGCTCCACGCGGCGTAGATGCCATCGCCGCCGTGCTCTTTGTACTTCTCGCGGAACTCCTTCCACGCGATGCCGCGTTGGCCGCCCTCGAAGCGTGCCGCGAAGGTGTAGTACGAGTGGACACAGCCGCCGGGCACGCGTTGGGGGCGGAGCAGCGGATGATCGCCGATGACGTCGAGGTAGCGCTGGGCCATGGTACGGCGCATCTCGACGAAGTAGTCGACGCGCTCCAACTGGGCCAGGCCCACGGCCGCGCACACCTCGGGAAGCCGATACTGCCAGCCGAAGCGATCGTGTCGCTTGAAATCGGGATCCTGGAACATATCCTTAGTGAGCCGGACGCGGCCCTCGCCCGCGCCGATATTGACGAAGCCGAGGGAACTGAACTTCCGGATGGCGGTGGCCAAGGCCTCGTCGTCGGTGAGGATGAGGCCGCCGTCGCCGGTGGACAGGTGCTTCGAGTTCTCAAAACTGAAGCTGGCCACGTCCCCGATGGTGCCGACGAGCCGGCCTTTGTACTCGCCGAGCACGCACTGGGCGCAGTCTTCGAGGACGCGCAGGCCGTGCTCGCGCGCCAAGAGCATGATGGGCTCCATATCGGGCGCGAGGCCGTAAAGGGCGACGGGCATGACGGCTTTGGTGCGGGGCGTGATCTTTCGGGCCACGTCTTCCGGATCGAGTTCGAAGGTCTCAGGGTCGATGTCGGCGAACACGGGCACGGCGTTGCAGAACAGCACCGCCGATGCGCACGAGATGACCGTCAGGGCCGGCACGATCACTTCATCGCCGGGCCCGACCCCGAAGGCCGCGAGGGCCGCGTGGAGCGTCGAGGTGCCCGAGTTGAAGGTGACGGCGTAGCGGACGCCGAACCGCTCGGCGAAGGCCCGTTCGAGGCGCTGGTTCATGGTGCCGCTGGTGGAACTGCCGAACCCCGAGTCGAGGACTTCCTTCACATACTCGAGTTCACGCCCGCTGAACCGCCAAGCCATGCTGCCCATCGCACTCCTCCCAGACGCCCGGTGGCGCGGCGTATCCGCGCGCCGGGGCGGCTACTCTCCGTAGAACCAGGTGGCGGGGACCGACCGGAACACGAGGGGGAGGCCGTTGTCGTAGGCGAAATAGGTGATCAGGGCGTTCTCGCCCACCCACGTGACAGCCGGATAGGCCCAAGCGCAGTGCTCCCCTTCCTCGAGGTTCCGCAGGTTCTGCCAAGTCTCGCCTTCGTCCTTTGATACGGCGGCCGTCAACGGCGTGCGGCCGACGTTGCCCGGGAGATCCTTGCCGAGGTTGTTGTTCCAGATGGCGAGGAGATCGCCGGTGGTGGGGATGCGGCCGATGGATACCGGGGCCGCCGTGCCGGCCAGCGGGCTCAATACAGGCTCGCTCCACGTTTCGCCGCCGTCGCTCGACAGGCTCTTGAACTGGCCGCCGATACCCGTACGCATCAGCATCATGACGCGGCCATCCTTGAGTTCGACGCAGGCCGGCTCATAGCACGGGCCGCCGGCCGGCCGCACCCGGGCACCGGCGCGCCACGTGACTCCGTCGTCGTCTGACAAGTAGCAGTAGCTGTCGCCCCCCTCCCATGCCTCGAGGAGGATACGGCCCGTCTTCAACCGGACGGATCGCCCGTTGGTGAGGCCGGTGTAGGCGTTGTCAGGGCTCA
The DNA here is from genome assembly GCA_016934125.1 of Candidatus Hydrogenedentota bacterium. Lineage (GTDB taxonomy): Bacteria > Hydrogenedentota > Hydrogenedentia > Hydrogenedentales > SLHB01 > JAFGTL01. Next base: position 7,814 of record JAFGTL010000635.1, on the reverse strand, counting down.
GTTGCTTGGCCGGGCCCCACGTCTTCCCTTCGTCGGGCGAGGTGCGCATCATGACGCGGCAATCGGTGCTTTCGGAGTTCTTCTGGCAATAGAACAGGGCGATGTGGCCGTTCGTGAGCCGGAGGAAATTCACCTCCATCACGTTGCAGCCGCCGTCGTTGTCCACGAGGGTGTACTTCCCGTCCCACGTCACGCCGCCGTCCCGGGAGATCAAACCCGAGATCCGCGCCGGGCCGTGGTCGGCGCCGCTGCCCGCATAGAATTCCGTCCACCCAAGCAGGAGGGAGCCGTCGTTCAACTGGATGATGGCCGCTTCGCTGTTCCGCGGATTCTGCGGCCCGACGGGCGCCACTGTCACCCGGAACGGCTCGGCGGCGCCGTCTTCAGCGGCGCCGGCGGCGCACGCAATCCCAACAGCAAGAAACCCGACTGCGGCTGCGTAGTACATGGCAAATCCCTCCTCGAAGTTGTGCGCGCCGGCTGCCTTGATTCGAACGGAACGCTAGGCTACAGTGCCGACGGCACGGAGTCAATTCCGGCCTTGCCGTTACCGCAGGAGGAGCCATGGGCACCTGGGACGTATTCGACGCGAACTGCTCCGTAGGCCGCCACCTCAAGCTTCGGGGCGGCGATCCGCACACCTGCGCAGATCTCCTGGCGGACATGGATCACTTCGGCATTGCCGAGGCGCTCGTGCTCGACACGATGAGCCGGGAGAATCACCCCGCCGAGGGCAACCGGCGCATCCTCCGGCGTGCGGCGGAGCATCCCCGCCTCCACGCGGCGTGGGCCGCGCTGCCCCCGTGGAACCCGGATGAGCAACCGGCCCCTGCGGATCTCGTTGCGCAGATGCGCCGGCACCGCGTCGTAGCGCTGTTCCTGTTCCCGACGGTATACGGCTTCCCGCTGTCGGCGTGGTGCATCGACGCACTCCTCGAGCCGCTCGCCGAGGCGCGGGTGCCGGTGTTCGTGGACTACGATCCATCGCCGCCCGAGCATTGGCCGCCCGACAAGACCGACTGGGGCGAAGTCGTTGCCCTGTGCCGGCGGTGGCCGTCGCTGCCCGTCATCGTGACGGAGACGCGCATGCGTCAGGCGAACCGCTACATCTACCGCGCCCTCGACTTGTGCGATAACCTGCACATCGACGTGAGCGGGTACTGGATGCACCGGGGTATCGAGTACCTCACCGAGCGATGGGGCGCGGGCCGGCTCATCCTCGGCTCGAATTGGCCGCACCTGGGCCACGGCTGCACGCTCGCCACGCTGACGATGGCGGATATCGCGGAGGACGACAAGCGCCGGATCGCGGGCGACAACTTCCGCCGCCTCATCCGCTGGTGCGGGCCCGAGCACCCGAAGGTGGCGCTGCCGGAACCGGCCGACGCGTATGCCGCGGCGGCCCAGACGGGACAGCGGCCCGCCGACATGACATTTCTCGATTGCCACGGCCATCTCGGTGGGTTCTCGCGCAATTACCACATTCCCAAGGGCACCCTCGGCGGGATCGTGGCCGATCTGGATCGACTGGGCGTCGAAAAGGTGTGCGCCTTCAGCTTCACGGTAGCGCGAACCGACGAGCGCTACGGGAACGATATCGTCGCCGAGGCGGTGCGCCGGTATCCGGATCGGTTCGTCGGATTCACCGGGCTCAATCCGAACCGAGGCCGTGAAGAGATGCTGGCGGAACTCGAGCGGTGCGCGGCGATGGGATTGCGGGGGATCAAGCTCGTCACGTCGATGCAGGGCTATCCCGACGGCGGCCCGCTGCTCGATGTGGCCTGCCAATGGGTGCACGATCACAAACAGATCGTCTTGAACCACGCCTGGGGCGCCCCCGAGCACATGGAGCGGCTTGTGGCGCAGTATCCGGACGCGTGCTTCTTCACCGGCCACGCCACGGACGCATACGCCGACATCATGAAGCGGTATCCGAATCTCTACGTGTGCTCATGCCCGCTTCACCGGCCGCGGGACTGCGAACACCTTGTCGAGGCGGTGGGCGCGGATCGGATTCTGTTCGGCTCGGATCTCGAGGACTTGCCCATCGCGTGGGGCCTCGGCCCGATTCTGCTGGCGCGGATTCCGGCCGAGGAGAAGGCCCTGATCCTCGGCGGAAACCTACGCAGGATCCTCGCCGAATACAGCGTAGCGCCCTGAGCGCGGCGTGCTCAGTAGAGGAGCACGCCCCACTTCCCGAACCGAACCGTTTCGCCGGCCTCGACACGTTTCTGGAAGATCGAGCAGATGTTGCCCTCGATCTCGCCGAACAGCAGGGACTCGGACACGGCGGCCTTCTCGAACCCCTGGCCGAGCAGTTCCTCGATCACGCTGTCCTTGTTCCGGTCGGGCAGGGGGGTGAGCACGAACACGACGCCCGCGCTACGGCACACCACCTCGGCGTGATCGATACTCGCCCGCACGAACCTCAAGCCGTCGAAGCCCTCCACCTTGTCCCGCACGGTATACGCGCGGTTCAGGAACAGCTTGGCGCCTTGCCGGAAGGTATCGAGTTCGCCGTCGGCCGGCTCGATGTCGGGCGAGGCCGCAGTCAGAAGCGGCGCGCCGTCGGCGTTGTCCTTGAGCGTCACCTTGCTCATGTCGAGCCGCTTCACGCCGGTGGCCTGATTCACGAGCACCCGGAGCCGGGCGCGATCCGACACGCATTTGCCCGCGGCCACGTCTTCCTCGGTGAAGGTGGCCATGAGAATCTGCTTGGCGCCGTGCCGTTCGAAATCATAGATGATGTAGATGGTGCCGTCGGGGCTCTGCACACCGTCGGGGTAGGACACGTACTTCCGCTCATCGAGCAGGAGCCCGCCCTGCCACGTCTTGCCGTCGTCGCCGGAGAGGAACGCGGTGAGATACGAGCGGGCGTTGCCGCTGGGGGGATGGTGACACACGAGGAGCAGCTTGCCGGAAGAGAGGCGGCGGATGAAGAACCGGGCGGCCGCCTCGAAATGGGGCAGGTTCGTACGGCGTCCGGGGCCCCACGTCTTGCCGCCGTCGGTTGACACGCTCTCGCCGATTCCGTACTTGGTGCGCACGAGCATCCAGAGGCTGCCGTCCTGGCGTTCAACCACCATGTGCTCATCGCACTGGCGCTCATCCACATCGGATCGGCCGAGGGGCGTCCAGGTTGCACCGCGATCCGTGGACGCAACCACCCACGAGCCCGTGGTTCCGGCGATATCGTGGGCATAGGCCTCATCGATGATGATGGGATCGAAGGCCCAGATCGCCGCCGGCAGGAGCCACGCACCCGACGTAAGCACCGTGGGCTTATTCATCATGATGCCGTCGCAGAGGCGGCGGGGGGCCGACCACTCGGGGTTCTCATCGCCGGGCTGTTCCGTAACGATGGCCCAGACGCCCGCCCGGCCATCCCACAGGCTGTAGCCCTGGGCGTAGAAGAGCCAGAGGCGCCCGTCGGGATCCATCCACAGGCAGGGATCGAAGGCACGGATGTTGCCGGGGGGATCGATCACGAGCTTGAGATCCGACCACGTCGCCCCGTCATCGGCGCTGGTGACGAGCATGCAGTAGTTGTCAGGCCCTTCGCCGGGCCCGCCGCCATACCAGACGGCCCACAGCCGGCCGTTCAGGGCGCGCTCGATCCCCGGAATGCCCTGGAAGATGCGGGCGCTACCGGCGTATTGCGGGCCCGGGGACAAAATGACGGGGGCCGGCTTCAGGGCGAGAGCGTTGCGTTCTTGTTCTTCTGGTGTCACAGGGGCATTCTCCTCAATCTGCGCACGACAGGGCCGCGCGGGGCAGCAGATCGCGAGCAGCGCGATCGCCAGCCACGGCATCCAGTGCGGCCGGGCCGCGGCCGCATTCGCCTGATCGTTCGTCACGTCCCGGATTCCTTTCACGCAGCGCCTTTCGCGGCCGCAATGGCGCGCCCTACCTGCTCGATGGCCTGGATATGGCGTTCGCGGCAGGCTTCGAGGGTGGGTTTCCACGGCGTCTGGAGGAAGCCCTTCAGCCGCGGCGCCGGGATCACGTTCCGGCAATACACGGCCGTCTTCTCGAAGTTCTCGGCGTTGCTCCAGTTGCTGCCCGTGGGGAGCTGATCGTAGCCGTGTTCTTCGAGCAGGTGATAGGCCTTCACGTAATCGATGTCCGGCTTGAACTCGGCGCCGTAATACCAGTTGCTCTGGAGCACCGACTTGGGCATGTTCTCGAAGAACATGTCCGGGTGGTGCCAGAGATAGTCCGACCACACCCAGGGCCGCGCGCCGCCCTTCTCGCACGCCTCGATGTAGATGTTGAGATCGTGCCACCACAGATCGAACTGCCGGATCACGACGTACTGAAACGCGCGCTGGTGCTGGGCGGTTTCCTCGTCCATGCCGAGATGGAACAGGCGGGGCCCGTCGAACATGTCAATGACTTCGGCGATGACGTCGCGGCATACCGTGTAGTACGCGTCCGTGGACAGGCATCGCGCGTAGGGGCCCAGCCACTCGTCGTGGCATGCGGAGAAGTTCAGCTTCGGAATCGGCTCGAGGCCCAAGTCGCGCGCCTTGGCCAGTTCCTCCTTGACACGCGCCCGGGGCCAGGCGTTCTCCACGGATACCTCGGGATGGGAGGTGTACTGGACGCCGTCGCCCACGTCCACGACGATCATATTCATGCCGACCTCGGCCATCTTCTTGAGGATATCGTTCCACAGGGAGTCGTCAAACCGCAGGTAGGGTTTGGCGGCCCAATACTCCGAGCGTTTGTCCTCGGGCGTCGGCTCCCGATCGCCCCACATGTTGTAGCTCAGGTGCACCAGGTTCGCCCAGATCAGTCCGTCCGTTGCTCCGTGTCCAGCCATCGCTCCCCCCTCCTGTTGCGCTGCCGCATTCGCCCCGAGGGCCGCGGCACCGGCCGCTACCCCCACCGTGTGCAGGAAATCGCGCCTGTTGACGTTTCCGTTCATCGTGCTGCCCCTTTCGTGTCTGCCCCTACTTGAGTGTCCACGCCCCGAAACGCTCGGGCTCCAAGAAGATGGTAACCGGGGGCGACCACGCGCTCAGTTCCTGTTGGCGCGCGCGCTCCCGGAACAGATTCGCACGGATGACTCCGCCGGCCCGCGGAGTCACATCAAATGCGGCCCACGGAATGGCCATCTCGACAGTCCAGGCCCCGGCGTCGATGTGGGCCGCGCAGGCCCAGTCGGGGTTGTATCCCGTATCGAGCGTTCCGTTGCTGTGCGTCCCGTCCCAGAAGACACCCTTGGGATTGACGGCGAAGTGGTAGCAGTAGGCCGACGCTTTGCCGACTTCAAGCATCAACTCGACCACTTCACCGCTGAATACGTAGTCGTCCCGGTTGTCGCCGAACACGTACATGCCCTTGGTGTTTGGCTCCTCACAGTGGAAGGCCACAAACAGGCATTCCTTGTTCCACATCACGCGGGCGCGTGTGGCCACCTTGAGAGGGTTGGGCGCGGATGCGACGGGCAGGAAGTCCTCGAGGGGGGCGACGGCCTGCCACGCCGCATCGTCGAGTTGCCCATCGATCACAGGGGCGGCCGTGCCGGCAGCCAGTTGAGGGATCTCGGCGGAGCGATCTTCGAGGCGATTGGCGAGCGACTCACGCTGCCGCATGCTCGCGTCGGCCACGAGGGGCGCCAGGTCGAAGCCAAGGGGCTGGCCGGCCTTGTACTTGCTTCGTGCCGCGCGGAGGGCGTCCTCGGCACCGCGGGGCACGTCCCGATCCTCCCACCAGTTCATTTTTTCGCTGTAACACCAGACGTACTTGTCGCTGGACAGGAGCGCCCAGTAGGCATTGTGCTCGAACCACATGGGGCGCTCTTGCGGCGTCATGAAATGCCCGAGCACCTTCCGCTCCCGCAGGCCGAAGTACTGATCCATATAGAGCGCCTGTGCGACGCGCACCTTGGCCCGGTAGGCGTCCCACAGTGCGGGATCGATCGCGTACTGGGCGCGCTGCATGATGTGGTGATACATCTGGAAGTACTGCGCTTCCTGGGTGTAGTAATAGGCGGACTCATTCCCGTCGTGGAACCGCGTGTCGGGCCCGGAACCCTCGAGCATGCCCTCCAAGAAGGCGGCCAATAGGCCATAGTGCATCTGGGACAGTTTCTCGACACGCGTCTGCGGATCCATCGGTTTGCAGACAGGCCCGGCGTAGGCCATGAGGAAGAACGTCAGGATCTCGGGTGCAGGCAACTCCGCCTCGATAGCCTGAATGAACTGGGCGCCCCGTTTGCGCACGATGGCGTGATACTCCTCGAAGGTCTTGGTGTCGCGGTGCGCGGCCTTGGCATACAGCCACGGGTTGGTGCCGTAGGGCTCGGCATCGAAACAGATGCCTGCGCAACGGGCCAGGCGCGCGGCCTTGGCCATCAGGCGGGCGTTATGGACTATCGCCTCCCAGTGCTCATCGTTAAACCAGTCCTGATCGGACGCGGCCCACATGATGACGAAGTTGTCCGTGAAGCGATCCCAGGCGATCTGCTGCACGTCTTCGTAATCCTGGGCGAACTGGGCGGGATCCCACGGCGTGGGCGTGAGCACCTTGCCGCCGCCGTGGAGTTTGAAGATCAGGCCGTCGAACGGGCGCCGCTCCATCTCGCGGATGTGTTCGCGGACGTAGTCCGGAGACGGTACGTCCCATCCGTATTCGATGAGCTTCTTGCTCAGCGAGAAGTCGGGCGCGTCATCCTGGGCATGGACGCTCAGGGCCGCCACACAGGACACAGCGACGAGCGCCGTCGCGAATTGCCTTGCCATCGCACGTCCCCCCTTTCCTGCAAGTCCGGGCCGCCTTGGCCGAGAGGGCGCACCGCCCGTCCCGACAGGCCTGCATTATATCCCGTGGACGGGCACTTGTGAACTGCGCGTTTCTGCCCGCGGTTGAATCCTGCGTGTCCCGGACACAATACTTGGCAGGGGCAACAGGCAAGGAGACGCTGCCATGGCAGGACACTTTCTCGTGTTGATCGCCGCGCTGGGGGCGGGAAAGCCGGCCGGCGCGCAGGCTCTTACGGGCACGGCGCCGCTCACCGAAGACGAGGCGCTCGGCCCGGCGATGGTGGCCGGCATCGATCGGTATCTGATGCGGGCGCTCGAAGATTCCATTACGGGCCGCGCGGCGCTGTGGCGCCGCGATCTGTCCTCCCATGCCGCCTACACCGCGTCCGTGCAAGTCAATCGCGAGCGGTTTGCGCGCATTGTGGGCGTCGTCGACGCCCGCGATGACGCGGCCTTGCAGATGCAGGCCCCGGCCGGGCAGCCCGCAGAACTGGGCAGAGGCCCGGGTTACACGGCGTATACGGTGTCCTGGAAGGTGTTCCGGGGCGTGGTGGCGGAAGGCATCTTGCTGGAGCCCGACGCGGCGCCGAAGGCGAACGTGATCGCGCTGCCCGATTGCGACTGGACGCCCGAGGCGGTGTCCGGCCTGGCCCCGGGCGTGCCGGCCGAGGCGCAGTTCGCCCGGCGGCTGGCCGAGGGTGGGTGCCGGGTGCTGGTGCCCACGCTTATCGATCGCCGCGACACGTATTCGGGCACGCCCGGCATCCGGATGACGAACCAGCCGCACCGCGAGTTCATCTACCGCGCGGCGTATCAGATGGGCCGGCACGTGATCGGCTACGAGGTGCAGGAAGTGCTGGCGGCGGTGGACTGGTTTGCGCGGGAAGCCGATTCGCTCCCCGTCGGCGTCGCGGGATACGGCGAGGGCGGCTTGGTGGCGTTGTACGCGGCCGCGGTGGATACACGCATCGACGCGGCCCTGATATCGGGCTACTTCGGGCCGCGGGAACGGGTGTGGGCCGAGCCCATCTACCGGAACGTGTG
>JAFGTL010000634.1 GCA_016934125.1 Candidatus Hydrogenedentota bacterium | reverse complement strand
TCATCCGCGGCAGACAACTCCTCGAAACCGCTCAGGCCAAGATCACCGGCATCGTCCTCAACGGCCTCGAGGCGACGCGCCGGCACTACTACTATTACTACTACTACTACGAAGACTCGTCGGCCCACCGCCGCCGGCGCTGGATCCATCTCTAAAGACCCCGCGCGCTGCCCCGGCGGCACGGTGACAGAGGAGAGGCGGCGTGCCCCTTTTTTCACGGCCCGAATACCAGATCGGCCGCGGTGAAACCCCTGAAAGCCGCGTCGAAGTCCCCTTCTTCGTCGCGTTCATGGTGTTCTCGTCCGTTGCCCTCCTCGTCTTCCACCTCTATGTCCGCGATGAGGCCCTCACCATCGCCCTCGCCGTGAGCATGGTGATCTTCGCCATCACCTTCCTCCGCGTCGAGTTGGGCGTCTACTTCCTCATCGTCTGCATGCTCCTTTCCCCCGAGATCGACGCCGGCCCCCTCGGCATGGGCCAGCGATCCCTCAACCTCCGCTACGACGATATCCTCATCGTCGTCGTGTTCGGCGGCGTCCTCGTGAAGCAGGCCTTCGAAGGCGAGAACCGGCTCTGGCGGCCCAGCCCCATCAACGCCGGCATCGCCGCGTATTACCTCGTGTGCATCCTGTCCACGCTGCTCGCCCTCCGCCGGTCCCTCCCCCTCTTCGAAGCCAACAAACAGGCCACCGCCTTCGTCATGCTCAAGATGGCCGAGTTCTACATGGTGTTCCTCCTCGTCGGCAGCGCCATCCGCGATGCCCGCCAGATCCGCCGCCTCCTCGTCCCCTTCTTCCTCGTCGCGCTCGTGGTCGCCGTCTACGCCATCTCGAGCCGCCTCAGCGCCGTCGAGCGCGTCAGCGCCCCCTTCGAGAAAGGCGGCACCGAACCCAACACCCTCGGCGGATACCTCGTCATCGTCATCTGCCTCGCCGCGGCTCTCTTCACCCAGGCCCCCACTCGCAAGACGCGCACCATCGCCCTCGTCATCGCGGCCCTCGGCTTCTTCCCGCTCCTCTACACCCTGTCCCGGGCCTCCTACGTCGCCCTCGTCGCCGCCCTCCTCGGTTTGGGCGTCGTCGCCCGGAAGCCGCTCCTCGTCGCGGGTATCGTCGTGCTTCTCCTCCTGTCCCCCATCATCATGCCCGGCGACGTGCAGGAGCGCGTGCTCGGCACCTTCCAGCCCCAGGGCGAGGCCGTTCGCGTCGCCGGCCTCGACACCGGCATCACCGTCGACAAATCCACCCACGAGCGCCTCTACGTCTGGCAGAAGGTGGCCTACAACCTTCACTTCTGGCCGTGGCTTGGCGGAGGCGTGTGCTGGGCGCGCGTCCTCGACAGCCAGTACGCCCGCGTCCTCATCGAAACCGGCCTCATCGGCTTCATCGCCTTCCTCTTCATGCAATGGCGCCTGCTCCGCACCTCCCTCGAGGCCTACCGGTGGTCGGGCGACTGGGTGGGCCGCAGCATCGGCCTCGCCGCGTTCGCATCCACCATCGGCCTCATGGTGCACTCCCTCGGCACCATCTCATTCCTCATCGTGCGTGTCATGGAGCCCTTCTGGCTGCTCATGGGCCTCGTTGTCGTGGTGCGCGCCCTCGCCATCGAAGACTACGTACGGACGAAGGAGGAGAACCACGCCCGCGAACACGCGGCCCTCGCCCAAGGCGCCGGCGCCGAATCGGCCGCGTAATCCCTGCCCGAGATCGCCCCCGTGTCTTGGCCCTCAGGCCTCCTCGGCGGGGCGGTCCTCCTCGGGCCCGAAGTCGCCGCGTACGAACCGCCCCACACCGGAGAGCACCCGGCTTGCATCGTCGACGATAAGATACAGGCACGGTACGAGCACGAGCGTGATGCACGTCGCGAACAGAATCCCGAATCCCAGCGAGATCGCCATGGGGATCATGATCTGCGCCTGGATCGACGTCTCGAAGATCAGTGGCGCCACACCGCAGAACGTCGTCAGCGTCGTCAGCATCACCGGGCGGAACCGCTGTTCCACGGAATCCAGCGCGGCCAGGTGCACCGTGCTCACGTCGCGCCGCCGGCGATTCGTCGCGTCCACGAGCACGAGCGCGTCGTTCACCACCACGCCGCTCAACGCGAGCACCCCGAACATGCTGTCCAGGCTCAGGCCGTATCCCATGATGAGATGGCCGAGGATCGCGCCGATGATGCCGAAGGGGATGCTCACCATGATGATCAGCGGCTGCACGTAGCTCCGGAACGGGATCGCCAGCAGCGCGAAGATCACCAGGATCGCGATCACGAAACCGGCTTTCAATCCGCCCATGCTGTCCCGGATCTCCGCTTCGTGGCCCTCGAAGCTGCAGTCGAGTCCCGGATAGCGCGCCTCGAGTGCGGGCAACTCATTCTCGCGTAACGACGAGATGATCTCCTGCGCCCGCCGCCGCGGCACCACGTCCGCGCCCACCTGGATCACGCGCCGGCCCTGCCTCCGGCTGATCTCCGTGTAGGTGTTCGAGCGGCTGATCTCGACCACCTCCCGGAGCGGCACTTCCTGGCCCGACGGCGTCCGCACCATGAGCTGCTCGATGTTGTACTCCGAAATGCGCTCCTCCTTGGGCAACCGCACCATGACCTTCAGTTCGTTCCGGCCCCGTTGCTGGCGAACCACTTCGGCGCCGTAGAACGCGCTCCGCATCTGCCGCGCCACGCTCCGCGCCGTCAGCCCCAGGCTCTTGCCCTTCGGCGTGATCTTGAAGTCGATCTGATCCTTTCCCGGCTGGAATCCGTCGTTGATGTCTTTCACCATCGGATAGAGCGCCAACTGGGCCGCCAGATCCGCACTCGCCTCTTCGAGCACGGCCATGCTCCGGTGCGTAAGCTCGACGGTGATGTCTTCCCCGCCGCCCGGCCCGCCGAAATCGGAGCTGTACGTGACGTTCTCGACGCCGTGGATCGGGCCGACCTTCTCACGCCAGCGCTGCACGAACTCCTCCGTGGTCAGGAGGCCTTCCCGCGCCTTGGCGTCCGCCAGGAAGGCCATGATCGTGGCCGTGTGCGAGCCGCCGCTCCCGATGAGCACCGAAATGCCTTCCAGGAGTTCCGGGTGTCCCGATTCCTCGATGGCCGCCACCGCGCCCGCCTCGATGCGCAACGCGAGTTCCGTCGTCCGCTCCACGGCGCTGCCGTAGGGCAGTTCGAGCGCGGCCCGTCCGAAATCCGACTCGATCGTCGGCATCAGCGAAAACCCCATCCGCCCGCTCAGCGGCCACGAGGCGACCACCACGAGGAATGCCATCGCCGCGACAAGCACGAGGTAGCGGTGGTGCAGGAGCACGTTCATCACGGGCCGGAACAACACATGGATCACCTTGGTGAATGCCCTGCCGAAAGCCTGCTGCGGCCGGTGCAACAGACTGCCCAGCCCGTGCCGCGTCTTGTCCTTCCTGTGGCCGAGGTGGGACGGCAGGATGAAGAGCGCCTCGAACAGGGACACGAGGAAGGCCGAGATCACGACGACGGGGAGCATCCAGAAGAACTTGCCCATCATGCCCGGGATGAAGATCAGCGGCATGAAGGTAACCACGTTCGTCAATACGCTGAACGTCACCGGCATCGCCATTTCGTGGGCCCCGTCGATGGCGGCCTGCAGGAAGGGCTTGCCCTGCTCGTGGTGGTAGTAGACGTTCTCGCCAATCACGATCGCGTCGTCTACCACGATGCCCAGCGCCACGATGAACGCGAACAGCGACATCATGTTGAGCGATACGCCGAACATGGGCAGAAACAGGATGCCGCCCAGGAACGACACCGGGATCCCCATCATCACCCAGAAGGCCAGCCGCATCTCGAGGAACAGGCCCAGCACGCACAGCACGAGGATGATGCCGAAACTGCCGTTCTTCAGAAGCAGGTGGATCCGCCCCTGATACTCCTCGGCCATATCGTCCAGCTTCTTCAGGTGCAGGCTCTCGGGCAGCGACGCCTCGAAGGACGCGCACACGCGATCGACCGCCTGCGACACGCCGATGGGCGTCTGCGAGCCGACGCGATACACGAGCACGCCGATCGCCGGCTTCCCGTCGTAGAACGCGAAGGTGTCGACCTCCTCGAACCCGTCTTTGATCGTCGCGATGTCCTCGAGGAGCACCTCGCCCCCGTCGGTGTTCGAGATCACCGGCAGACGCCCGAACTCCTTTCCATAATCGCGCCGCTCCTTCACGCGCACCATGACTTCGCCGCTCCGCGGCTTCACACTGCCGCCCGGCGTCTCCACCGACGCCGCCCCGATCCGATCCGCGATGTCTTCGAGCGTCAGATCGTATCGCCGCAGGTTCTCCTGGGATACCTCGATGCTGATTTCATAGGCCTTGGCGCCGCTCAACTCCACCTGCGTAATGCCCGAGTCCTGAAGGAGCCTGTCGCGCAGTTGCTCGGCATACTCGCGCAGCACCCGTTCGTTCACGTCGCCGTAGAGCTGCAACTGAAGCACCTGGCGCTTGCGCGAGACCACCGAGATATCCGGTTTCTCGGCATCCTCGGGAAGCGTGCGGATCCGATCCACCTGGCTCTTCACCTCTTGTCCGAGCCGCTCCAGATCGGCGTTGGCCAGCGCCTCGATGGTGATCTGCGCCGTCCCATCCGATGCCTCCGAGCGCACTTCCTTGACGCCGTCCAGTCCGCGCACGGCCTCTTCTACGCCCAGCACGATGCCCTGCTCGACCTCCTCCGGGCTCGCACCGGGGTAGGCCACGCTCACCTCGACAAGATCTTCCTGCGTATCCGGGAAGACCTCGCGCTGCATGTTGCTCCACACCAGCACGCCGCCGAGCAAACACACCGCCATGATCAGGTTCGGCGCCACCGGATGATGGCACATCCAGGCGATGGGGCCGCGAGAAGGATCTCGAGAAGTCATCGCGCCTTCTCCCCGTTCGCGCCCACTTCCTCAGGGGCCGGGGGCGCGTCGCCGCCTTCCCCATCGATCACCTGCAGCTTCATGCCTTCCACGGGGCCCGCCAGATCGCTCACGATAATCGACGCCCCCGGCGCCAGTCCCCGGCACAAGACCTCCTCATCGCCGCGCCACACGACCTCCGGCTGGACCATCGCCAGCCGGGATTCTGCATCCACCAGCCAGACATCCGCCCCTTCCCGCAATGCCGTTCTCGGCAGCGCGAACACATCGTCGAGGCGGCGGCCCTCGATCGCCACCGTCACCACCTCTCCCAGCAGAAGGGGCACCGGGCCGTTCCCGTCAGCGGCGAGCCTCACCGGATCCTTCACCGGGATCAGGATCTGGGCGAGCAACCCGCCTTCCTCAAGATCGCTCAGCAGCTTGAGCACCCGGCCCTCGCGCACGCCCCCGCTGTCGGACGCGATACGCGCCAGGCTCCCGGCCGCTCCGCCCTCATGGGCGAACTCGATCCATTTCAGGTCGTCCACCGCCACGCCCACCTGGATCCAGTACGTGTCCGTGCCGATCAACGACGCCAATTGCGTCTGTGTGCCCGCCACGTCTCCGACGCGCACATCGGCCGACTTGATGATCGCATTGAACGGGGCCTTCACCTTCGTCCGCTCCAGATTCAGCCGCGCCTGGCGCGCCTGCGCCTGGGCCGCGTCCACGGCCGCCCGCATCTGCCGCAGGTAGGGCTTGCGCAACGCCAGCTCTTGATCGAGCTCGCTGGCCTTGTCCTTCATGTCGAGGAGTTCCCACTCGTGCTGGGCCACCTCCTGCTGCCCCTGTTCCACCTTCAGATCCGCCTCCGCCTGCTCAACCTGCGTCTGGCTGACGGCAAGCGCAAGCTCGTAGTCGCGCGGATCGATCTCAACGAGCGTCTCGCCCGCCGCCACGAGGCCCCCCTCCATGAATTCGGGGTGCAACCTGACGATTCGCCCGCTCACCTCGGCCTGTAACGTCACCTCGTTGGCCGGAATCACCGTCCCCATGGCGCGAACCGTAACGGATTCGCTCCCCGCCTCCACCGCCGCCACCTCGACCACCGGGATTTCCTGAACCGGCGGCGCCTGCTCGGGCCGCCGTGGGTGCGACAAGAGATAGCGCGCCGTCGCGGCCGCTCCGCCGAGAATCGCTACCCCGAGGCATACCAGGAACACGCGCCGGATGAAGCGCAAGAGCTTTCGCTGCACTGATGATGTCATGTCCGTTATCCCTCTTTCGCCAATGTGACTTCGTTCACCCAGGAGCCGCCCAGGGAACGGTGGAGCGTCACGCGGTACACCAGTAGATCATGCTTCGCCTGGACGATGGTCCGTTGAAGCGCCTGCAGGTTCGTCAACGCGCTCAGGACGGGCAGGTAGTCATTGAGGCCTTTGAGGTAGCGCGCGATCGCCTGATCGTAGTTCGCTTGGGCCACATCGAGTTGCACCCCCACGGCCTCGACGTATTCCCGCTGCTTGGTTTCGAGGACGAGCGCGTCCTCCACTTCCTTCACGGCCGTCACAACCGCTTCTTTGTAGGCCGCAAGCCGCTCGTCCACCACCGCCCGCGTTCGCGCCACCTCCGCCTTGCGCCGGCCCGCGTCGAAAATGGGCCCCGTCACGCTCCCCGCCAGCGTCGCGATCCAGTTGCTGAACACGAGATCCCACTCCTCCGCACCGTACGCCGCTGAGGCCGTCAACTGAACGCTCGGAAGCCGATCGGCCCGCGCCGCGCTCACCGCCCAGTCCGCCGCCTGCAACATGAGGCCCGCCGCCCGCACGTCGGGCCGCCGGGCCAGCAGATCGGCCGGAAGCCCGATCGCGGGCAGCGGCGTCATCGCCGGAAACCCCTCATCGCTCAGGCCCAGGGCCGTTCGCGGCGGGTTGCCGGAGAGCACGGCCAACTCGTGTTCGAGCAGTTGGATGTTCGCTTCGAGGGGCGGAATGGCCGCCTGCGCCTCGGCCACCACCTGCCGCTGCTGGAAGATGTCCAGCGCCGAGGCCTGGCCCTTGCGGTATCGCAGTTCGATCAGTTCCAGTGTCGTCTGGTTGGTATCGAGTTGATCTTCCACGACAAGGAGCGTCTGCTTGTAGAGGAGCAGTTCCAGCCACGAGAGAACCACTTCCGATACGAGCGACTGCCGCACCGTGCGTACGTCTTCGAGTGAGGCGTCCCATTCGAGCTGCGCCGCCTTGTCGTTCGCGCGCAGGCGCCCCCACAAGTCCAGCTCATAGCTGCTGGCCAGCCCGAACTGATACGACTCCGTTGTCACCGTGCTCGTCGACGAAGGCGCGTCGGCGAGCAGCGTATCGAGCGCCTGGAGTTGGCCCTGGGCCGTCTGCACGTTGCTCTTCGCGTTCTCCAGTGCGCTCTGAATCGTCTCCACGATCGAGCCGGTTCCTGTCGCCGCGCTCGTCGAGGAGCCGCTCCCCAACGACGAGAGCAGGCTGTTCACCGCGCTCGATTTCTGCTGCACCGTGTCCCAATCGATGCCGGACTCGCCCGTATCGGTGTGCGCCCGGCTCACCGAGGCATCGCCCGTGAACGACAGGCTCGGCCACCGGGCCGCCCGCGTCTGCTTGGCGAGCGCGCCCGCCTGCAACAGGCGCGCGTACGTCTGCTGGAGCGTGAAGTTGCCCTCGAGCGCCTCCGCCACGAGCCGTTCCAGTTCCTCCGACTCGAATCCCTCCCACCACCGATCCGGGGCAGGGGCCGCCGTCTCGTACAGGGCGTACGACTCGGGAAGGGGCAGGCCTTCCGTGCCCCGTTCCGGCGGATCGAACGTGGTGCACGAGGCCACCGCCACAACCAGAAACGGAACGCCCCACCAGGCCGCGGGCCGGCGCGACGCGCCGCGGCGGAACAGATGTTCATCGGTTCTGACGGCCATGTCGAAGCCCGTTGTCACGCTGTCTGTCCTCCTGATCCGTCCCCGTCTGCGTCGTCCCCGGCCGCCGCGCGCGCCGCCACACGACTCAGGCTTCGCCGGCGAATCTCCGCGATGCCCGGCAATGAGAAGGCCATGATGTGTTCCGCCAGATCGTCCGCGGTTGACGCGTCCAGTTTGAACAGAGCCCGCGGGCCCCCGTCGCCAGGCCCGGGCGCCGCCACGAAGCATTGGCTCATCACGCTCATCTCGCACCATTCCACCTCGCGCTGCGTGGCCTGCGGCCCCAGCAGTTCGCGCAGGATCCGGAGGATGTGATCCCGATCCTGCGCGAGTTGGCGGGCCAATGGCTCCGCCAGCAGCCCGGTGGGGTCGAACATCTCCGCCATGCGGATCCGGTGCAGGTAGTCCAGACGCTCCGGATCGAACATGCGGCCGAGGTGCGCGCGAATGAAGGCCCGGAGCCGCTCCTCGGGCGCGGCCGCGGGTGTTAGCCCTCCGTCGAGCGGGTAGAGGGCGTCCGCCTGCTGCGCCAAGTGCTCGAACGCGGCCTGATACAGGGCCTCCTTGGACACGAAATAGTAGTTCACCGCGGCCGCATTCACCTGGGCACGGCGGCAGATCTCCGCGTGGGTCGCATCCCGGTAACCCTTCTCAGCAAATACCTTACAAGCCTCATCCAGCAGTCGCTCTTTCGTCGCCTCGCCTCGCCTTCGCTTGCTCATGATGCGGCTCCCCACAAATCCTAATTCCCAATTCAATTCACCAGTTGAATTGTACATTCGAAAACCACCCCTGTCAAGTCGCCCTCGCCCCGGCCGCGTTGTCCCAGCCTCGCGCGCCCACCCTGCGGCGCCTCGCCCCCCCGCAACGAATGGAATCACTTCAACTTAGGCCGGCCGTCCCTCGATCCCCTCACTATCCCTCGGCCGCGGTAGGGCTCTTGTCAGCGTCGGGCC
>JAFGTL010000633.1 GCA_016934125.1 Candidatus Hydrogenedentota bacterium | reverse complement strand
CGGCCAACTGGAACAAGCACGAGGCCTTCTGCATGTAGGCCGCCTCGAGTTGCTCGATACTCGCGTCGCGGCCGACGAAGCTGAGATCGTCGTGCTGGCCATGGATGATGCCGCGCGTGCCGATGGCGTCGGCCAGCCGGTTGGCCACGCAGTCGGCCTGGTTACACACCCCGCAGGCCTGGGCATTGCGGATCACGAGCGAGAAGGCCAGCGAGAGCAGGCCCACTGCGGCCAGGATCGTGGTCGCTTCGCCATAAACCTTGTGCGCGCAAGGCTTTCCGCGCCGTGTCGCCGCATCGTCCATGGCCGGGAGGTCGTCGACCACCAGCGACGCCGTGTGCACCAGCTCGATGGCGCAGGCGGCCTCGATGAAACGTTCGGCCGGGCCCCCGGCCAGTTCCGCGACGGCCAAGGCGAGAATGGGCCGCAGGCGTTTGCCCCCCCCGAGCGTCGCGTACCGCATGGCCTCGTGCACGGCCTTGGGCTCCGAGTCCCCCGCGGGCAAATGGGCGTCGAGTGCGCGCTCGATCAATGCGCGGCGCTCGTCGAAATACGCCCCGAGGTCGAAGTGTGCCATGGAATCCACCTGCTCCGGGCCCCCAGCCGGCGTTGCGCGGCCCGCCACACGGCCGGAGATAGAGCGCGGCAACGGAAAGCGGAGGGATCCCTGCCTACAACGGCTCGATGTGCAGCCATCCGCCGACGTCGATGCCCAAGCCGGTGTCGTCCCCGTCGAACACCGTTCGCGCCGTGAACTCGAGCGCGCCCGCGTGCTCAACGGGAATAACCACCTGCTCGGACGAGTCGGTTTGCAGGCGCGCCACCTTGTCCGCGCCCAGCCGCACCTCAATGTCCGTCGAGCCGAGTTGAGGATAGCAGTTCACGCACGTAACCCGCAACCTGCCCGGCTGGACGGCGCGCCGGGCGCGCGTCGAGATCGGCCGCACGGCCAGGCCGTCCACCTGCTGCTCCGCGTACCACCCGTCCTCGGGTAGTTCCACGCCCGGGAAGAACAGCGGCGCCGTGCGCACCAGCGGCCAGAACCGGCACTTCGCCACGCCCGCCTTGCGCCGCCGGCTCCGTTCGCCCAAGGCCTTCGGCAGATAGGACAGGTTGGCCAGCCACGCCCGGATGTGGGCCCCCACCTTCCAGAACTCCTTGTCGAGCAGGGCGCGCCCTACCGAACGCAACTCGGCCACGGCGAACGACGCCTTGATGGACAACGCCTTCGACACCGGAAAATTGCGGAGCACAAGCCGCATCCGGTTGCGCGTGTTGAGAAAATACTTGCGCCGGGCCGCATCGCCCTGGCCCATGGTGGCGCTGAACTTGTGCAACACCACCGCCGCCGGGCAACTCCACACCTCGTAGCCCGCGTCCCAGATGCGCAGGCAAAGGTCGAGATCGTCGAGGTAAATGTCGAAATCCGCCGGGAGCACCCCCGCCTTCCGCACGGCCTCCGCCCGCAGGAAACACGCGCCCCCGCATACCCCCAGCACCTTGCGCGGCTCATGCCACTTCGGACTGTCCAACCGGCCCAGGCCGAGATCCCACCCCGTGCCCGCGATGGAACACTCGATGCCGATCGAGTTGATCAAGTCGGGATGGTGGTAGAGGAGCATTTTCGGCGCGAGCGCGCCGATCTCGGGCCGGTTCTCCGCCATGGCCACGAGATCCGTAATAGCGTCCGGGGCCGTCACCGTGTCATCGTTGAGGAGGAAGATGTAGTCCGCGCCCGCCTCGAGGGCCCGCTCGATGCCGATGTTGTTCGCCCGCGACCACCCGAGGTTCGACTCGCAACACACGAGATCCACCCGCGGATCGGCGCTGTAGTGCGTGCGGAAGAACTCGAGCGAGCCATCCTCGCTCGCATTATCGATGAGCACAAACCGGGCGTTGGGATACGAGCCGCCCAGAAGCGAGTCGAAACACTCCTTCAGGTGCGGGCGCCCCTTCCAATTCACCACCAGCACATGTACGAGCGGTTGTCCCATGTCGGCGTGCATTATAGCAGTCCGACGCCTTCTTGAATACCCGGTTGTGAGAGCGGCCTTCTGGGGCATATGGCGTCCGTGTTCCGGAGCCCCTGCAACGCAGGGGCGGCACACTTGCGAAATGACGGGACATGTTCCAAGCGGAGTCCGCGACGCGACTACGTGTCCCGCCATTTCGGCCCTGAAGGGCCGGTGGGGGTCGGTGGCGGCCACGAGGCCTCGAAATGACGGGACATGTTTCAAGCGGAGTCCGCGACGCGACTACGTGTCCCGCCATTTCGGCCCTGAAGGGCCAGTGGGGGTCGGTGGCGGCCACGAGGCGCGCGCCTGTCCCACATCCTGGTGTGAAGAGAATACCGGGCTGTGAGGCGGCCTCCCGGCGCATATCGTGTCCCTGCTCCGGAGCCCTTGTGGGACCGGCGCCAACGCCGGTCATCGCACGGCAACCAGCCTGTCTCTGTCCGTGCCCGTCCGCGCTCCGGAGCCCCTGCAACGCAGGGGCGGCACTCCCCAAGAAGCCCACGGCGCGCGCGTCCGAAGGGCGCGCGAAGCCGTGGGAACCCGGCGCCCCCCCCTCCTTCCCGAGCCCCGGCAGGGGCGGCACACTTGCGAAATGACGGGACATGTTTCAAGCGGAGTCCGCGACGCGACTACGTGTCCCGTCATTTCGGCCGTTGGCACGCGACTTGCTCCCTTTCCCCAAGGAGACGTTGCATACGCCGGTTTCTGCGAGCATACTGTCCCACATAGGAAGAACGCTGCGCGTTTTTCATGGGCTCTGGCCTTGCTGAAGGGGTGCCGGCGCGGCCTTTCCGGATCCGGTTCTTGTCTTGTTGTGGCACAGCCACGCGCCACGCCTTACGGCGCGCCCCCGGCTGTGATTCCTGGTTGTTCAATCCGGGAGCATGGTTTACAGATCGAACCGGGAACATGGTTTGCACGTCGGGCATTCACATCCCCCCCTCTGGGCCTCTTCCTCCGCCCTGCCATCCCCCGCCGCGGCGCGCCTTGCCTTTCCGATCCGCTATGGCCTAGAGTGTGGCGCGGTATGTCAATGCGGCGGCGCGGGGCCTATTCGGCTGCGCCGGATGACGATATGGAGGACGGACGCATGGGATCGGATGAGAAGCGGGTGGCCCTCGTGACGGGCGCGGGCCAGGGCATCGGCCGGGGCATTGCGCTCCGGCTGGCGCAGGCCGGCCATCATGTGGTGATCAACGACGTCGTGGCGGATGAAGCCGTCACGGATCGGGGCGCATACGAGGTGAAACGCACGATCGAGGCGGCAGGCGGCGGCGCGGACGTGTTCCGGGCGGACATCGCGTCGCGCGATGAACGGGCCGCCATGGTGGAGTTCGTGGCGGATCGGTTCGGCCGGCTCGACTTGCTCGTGAACAACGCGGGCGTAGCGCCGAAGGAACGCAAAGATCTCCTCGAGGCCACCGAGCAGAGCTTCGAGCGGCTCATGTCCATCAACCTCGAGGGGCCCTATTTCCTCACGCAACTCGTGGCGAACCGGATGATCGCGTGGAAGCGGGACGGCGTCGTCGAGGCGCCGCGGATCGTGTTCATCTCGTCGATTTCGGCGTATACCTCGTCGCCGGCCCGGGGCGAATACTGCGTGTCCAAGGCGGGCGTGAGCATGGCGGCGCAACTGTACGCGGATCGGCTCGGCGAATACGGCATTCCGGTGCTCGAGGTGTCGCCGGGCATCATTGAGACGCCCATGACGAGCGTCGTGAAGGACAAGTACGACAAACTGATCGCCGAAGGCCTGCTGGTGACGAAACGCTGGGGCGTGCCCGATGACGTGGCGGGGGTGGTGGCGGCGTTCGCCGCCGGCCACCTCGACTATTCGACGGGCCAGCGGATCGAGGTAGGCGGCGGATTCGGCCTGCGCCGGCTGTAGGCGCCTCGCGTTCTCGGGAAAGGGACAAGATGATCGACCGACACGATATCGATTTCGACGGACTCACGATCCCCGTGCACTCGCTGAACACCGTGGTGGTGGGGAGCGGCGCGGCGGGGTTGAACTGCGCGGCGCGGCTGTTCCGCGAGATGGAAGAGACGGGCGTGCCGAACCCGGAGAACGAGGTTGCCGTGATCACCCGCGGCATCGGCCTGGGCACTTCGTACAACTCGGGCTCGGACAAGCAGACGTACTACAAACTCGGCACCCACGGCGAAGAACCCGATGCGCCGGTGGATTTCGCGGCGACGCTGACGGCCGGCGGTTGCGCCCACGCGGACGTGGCCCTCATCGAGGGCGAGAACTCGTTGCGCGGCTTCTACCACCTTGTCGACATCGGCGTGCCCTTCCCGCACAACGCCCGCGGCGGGTTCGTGGGATACAAAACCGATCACGATCCGCGCCAGCGCGCCACCTCGGCCGGGCCGTGGACATCGCGCTTCATGGTGCAGAAGCTGCTCGCCGAGTTGCACCGCTACGAGGTGCCCGTGTTCAACCGGCATCATGTCGTGGCGGTGGTGACGCGCGGCGAAGGCGACGCAACGGCGGCGTGCGGCCTGTTGTGCGTGGACATGACGCAGCAGGGCGCCGGGAACCACGGGCTCGTGCTGTTCAACTGCCCGAACGTCGTCATGGCCGGCGGCGGCCCGGGCGCGCTCTATGCCATCTCGGTGTATCCGCGCGAGCAGATGGGGCCCTATGCGGTGCTCTTCGAGGCGGGCGTCAAGGCGCACAACCTGACGGAATCGCAGTTCGGCCTGGCCTCCATCGAGCCGCGGTGGAACCTCTCGGGCACGTATCAGCAGGTGGTGCCGCGGTATTTCAGCACGGATGCGGACGGAAACGACGAGCAGGAGTTCCTCAATCCGTGGTTCGACTCGATGTCCACACTCGCCACCGACATCTTCCTGAAAGGCTATCAATGGCCCTTCGACCACGATAAGGTGGCCGATCACGGCTCGTCCCTCATTGATATCCTCGTGCAGAACGAAGTCGTCAACCGGGGCCGGCGCGTGTTCATGGACTTCCGCGAGAATCCCCGGGCCACGGACGGGCTCGAACCGTTCGCCCTGGACTGTCTGCGGCCCGAAGCACGTGATTACCTCGAGAAATCCGGCGCGACGCAGGCGACGCCCATCGAGCGGCTCGCGCACATGAACCAGCCGAGCATCGACTTGTACACGGGCATGGGCGTGGATCTGTGGCATGAGCCGCTCGAAGTGGGCGTCTGTTCGCAGCACTGTAACGGCGGGTTCGCGGTGGACGTGTGGTGGGAGTCAAACGTGAACCGGCTGTTCGTCATCGGCGAACTGGCCGGCACGCACGGCGTGAAGAGGCCGGGCGGCAGCGCGCTCAACTCGGGCCAGGTGGGCGGCATCCGCGCGGCCCAGCGCATCGCCCACGTCTACACCGAACGCGACACGGGAGCGGACGACTTCGCCGCGCTGGCCCGGCCGGCCGTAGCGCGGTTGGCGGCGTTGATCGGCCGGATCCGGGGCGCCGGACGCGGTGCGCCGGATGCCGCCGACGTCAAGGAAGCGATCCAGCAGCGGATGAGCCGGTTCGCGGGCATGGTGCGTTCGCGGGCGGGCATCCAGGAAGCGCTCGAGGCTGCCCAGGCCGAGTGGGCCGCCATCCAGCGCGAAGGGCTCCGCCAACAGCAGCCGGGATACCTCGATGCCGTCGAGGTGGGCGAACTCGCCTTGGCGCAGTTGGGGTTCCTTGAGGCGATCCGCGCCCTGCTCCACCGGGGCGGCGGTTCGCGGGGCTCGCACCTGGTGACGGATCCGGAGGGACGTCTCCCCCACCCCGATCTCGGCGACGAATGGCGGTTCATTCCGGAGAACACGGCCCTGCGCGGCGAGGTGCTGGGCATTGCGTACGATCCGGCGGCCGCGACGTTCAGCGCGAGCGTGGCGGCGCCGAATCCAACGCCGGGCGGCGAATTCTGGTTCGAGAACACCTGGGCCGACTATCGGAACGCGTCGGTATTCACGCGCGATCCCGCTGAACGGGCGAGGCCGTACTCGATCTACCGCGATGAGGGCGGCGCCACGTAGCGGGCCGCCACCACCGCGAGCGGGGAAGGGACACAGCAGATGGGCAACGGCGCACCCGCGCAGCGCGCGGCGATACGGCGCGCAGCGGCAGTGTGGACAATGCTGGCCATTACCATCGCAGGAGGTGCCGTGAGCGCAGAACCGTTTTTCCAACCGCGCAACATCTTTCCGCTTGTCGGCAAGCACACCCACGGCAGCAGCATCGTCGAGTGCCCCAACGGCGATCTGCTCGCCTGCTGGTTCCACGGATCCGGCGAGCGCACCGCCGATGACGTGGTGGTCAACGGCGCCCGGCTGAAGAAAGGGGCCTCGGAGTGGAGCCCCATGTTCCTGATGGCGGATACGCCCGGCTTCCCCGACTGCAACCCGGCGCTGTATGTGGATCGGCACGAACGGGTGTGGCTCTTCTGGATAGCGGTTCAGGCGCACCGATGGGAGTGTTGCCTGCTCAAATACCGGCGCGCGGACTCCTGCGGCGATGCGGGCCCGCCGGACTGGACGTGGCAGGACGTGATCATGCTCAAGCCCGGCGAGGTGTTTGCATCCGACCTCGAGGCCAAATTCGAGGAACTGGGCGTGGGCGAGGGCATGTGGGGCGAGTATGCGCCGCCATACGCGTGGATGTTGATCGATGCCGCCCAGGATCCCTACAAGCGCCAGACGGGTTGGATGACGCGCATCCACCCCTACACCCTTCCCTCCGGGCGGATCCTGCTGCCGCTCTACTCGGACGGCTTCAACGTGTCCCTCGTCGCCCTCTCCGACGACGACGGCGACACCTGGCGCGCCAGCCGGCCCATCGTCGGCCTCGGCCCGACTCAGCCCACCTTCGTGCGCAAGAAAGACGGGACGATCGTCGCCTACCTGCGCGACAGCGGCGCCCCGCCCAACCGCGTCCAGATCAGCCTGTCCCAAGACGACGGCGAGTCGTGGTCGGCCTCGGTGGACACGGATATCCCGAACCCGGACTCGAGCCTCGAAGTCGTCGCCCTCAAAGACGGCCGCTGGCTCATGGTGTGCAACGACACCGAAGAGGGCCGGCGCCGGCTCACGGCCCTGATGTCGGATGACGAGGGGGCCACCTGGAAATGGAGAAGCCAGATCGAGCCCTGCGACGACATCGGCCAGTCCTTC
This sequence comes from Candidatus Hydrogenedentota bacterium, assembly GCA_016934125.1. GTDB lineage: Bacteria > Hydrogenedentota > Hydrogenedentia > Hydrogenedentales > SLHB01 > JAFGTL01. The sequence goes on along the minus strand of JAFGTL010000633.1, from coordinate 392 downwards.
GGCTATCCGTCCGTGATCCAGGCCCGGGACGGCCTCATTCACATGACCTACAGCTACACCTCGAGCCAGGGCAACTGCATCCGGCATACCGTGATCAACCCGGAGTGGATTGAGCACTCCCAGCCCTGACGCCGTCCTGCCGTGCGTCTGCATAGTGCCTGTAAAGGGAAAGGCCTGTCGCGACGCATCGCTTGCCGGCCCATCCCGTCACACCGGCGCCGTCCGCGGAACATGCTGTGCCGTAGTGGGATGGACAACCCTAACGGGTGTCGTGACATAGGCCCTGCGCAGGCCGTGGGGCCGTGCGGGCCTGCGTCATAAAAGTGGGTTTTAGGCGGCGCGTTGTTCCCAGAACTCCTCGGCGCGGTTGGATAAGGAGGTACAGCGCAGGG
>JAFGTL010000632.1 GCA_016934125.1 Candidatus Hydrogenedentota bacterium | reverse complement strand
TCTCTTGGCTTCGTAATCACCAAGAGCGGAGCAAACGATGACCTCTTTTGTCTACTCCTATTTACAGAAACTATTCTACGTGGCCGCAACCACCTCCTGCAGTTGAGGGTCGGGGCCGTCCGGGGCCCGCGGATCTCTCGCCTCCTGTTTTATGCTTATTTTATGTTCCTGATCTGTCCGGGATGTGACAGGTTCGCCCTGGGCTGCTGTCCCCAACTCGACACTTCCGTCAGATGTAGGATTTTGGCCCTGTCCGGGTTGTGACACTTCCTGACCTGCTTTCGGTCCCATGAGTCCGGCATACAGCAAGCCCGTTACAGGCAACGATTTAGTTTCGATTCCAGCGGCTCCATCAGGGTTAACTAGTTACTGATTACACATGGAATCAAGCGGGCTTGGCTGAAAGTGGCATTGTTGTACATTTCATCGAGACACCATTCTCACCACGGGAGCAAAACGGGAGCGTTCCAGGCGACGGCGCCATGCGTGTTCGCGCCGAACATTCTTCGCCGTGCCGTCCGTTTCCACGCATATTCCTGACAATCCCGGTCGGCCAGGCGCTTTCCCCCGCCATCCCCTCAAGGTACGTTTCCCCTAATCCATTGCTGTTCTTGATCTTACGTTTTCCTGTCAGGCGAGGAATGGTCGCCCGGCTCAGCGAGCGCGGTTTGGAGAGCAAGGGGCGGAATCCGCCGCCCAGAGAAGCCCCTTCTCATGTACGGGATCCTCTGGTAGTATGGTTCACCGGGAACGGGCATGCTCCGCGAACCGGGTAGAAGGGGGCAACGGTGGCGACGTTTGCGTACGAGGCGATCCGGGAGCCGGGCCAACCGGTGAAGGGCGAGATCGAGGCCGAAGACGTTCATTCGGCGGCGGCCGCGCTGCTCCAGCGGGGCTATCACGTTCTCACGATCGAGGACGCCGACGCCGCGTCGGCCCACCGGCGCAGGCCGCGGCTCGGGCTCCTGGGCGGGCTGAAACACCGCGAACTGGTTCGACTCACGCGCGACACGGCCAACCTGCTGAAAGCCGGGCTGCCCCTGTCGCAAGCCCTTGTGACGCTGGCGGGGCGCTCGACGAATCCGGGCTGGCGGAGCGTGCTCGGGGGCATCCGCGCACGGCTCGAAGACGGGCAGACGTTCTCGCAGTCCCTGTCGGCGTATCCCGAAGTGTACGATGCCATGTACGTCAACCTCGTCCGGGCCGGCGAGGAGAGCGGGAAGCTGGTTGAAGTGCTGATGCGGCTCGCGGAGGTCGGCGAGAAGCGGGAGGACATCCGCGCGCGCGTCAAGATGGCCATGGTGTATCCGGCGGTGATGCTCACGCTCGGCGCGGTGACGGTCTTCGTGATGCTGTCGTTTGTGGTGCCCATGTTTGTGGGCGTGTTCCGGGAAACGGGGCAGGTTCTCCCGCTGCCCACCCGGATCCTGATCGGCGTCAGTGGGTTCTTCAAGGCATGGTGGTGGGCGATCCTGCTCGGGCTGCCCGCGCCCATCTACGGGCTCATGCAATACGCCAAATCCGAACGGGGGAAACACGTACTCGGGGCGATGATCCTGCGGTTGGCCTTGTTGGGCGAGTTGGTGCGCAAGACGGAAGTGGCCGGCTTCTCCCAGACCCTCGGCACGCTCCTCGGCAGCGGCCTGCCCATCGTGAACGCCCTCAGCATCACCGCGTCGACGCTGAAGAACCCCGGCTACGGCGATGCCGTGCGCGCCATGGGCCTCGCCGTCCGCGATGGCGGCCTCCTCAGCGAAGCCCTGGCGAAGCAGGCCCTGTTCCCCGAGATGGTGTCCAGCATCGTCTCCGTGGGCGAACAAAGCGGCGATCTGCCGGGCTCTCTCGAACAACTGGCCGAAGAGAACGAGCGAGACGTCGACCGCCACGTCAAGGTGGTCATGACCCTCCTCGAACCCCTCATGATTATCATGCTCGGCTTGATCGTCGCGTTCATCGTTCTCGCCGTGCTCCTCCCGATCTTCAACATCGGCGACACGATCCAGGTGTGAGCCGGTTTTTCTCGGCCGGCATCCAGCGGGACAAGATGGCCGAACGGGATCCGCCCTTGCTCCACCCTCACCGCCCGGCGAACCGGTAGACAGGGCGGAACTTGTTCCGCCGTCTTCCTGATTGCCGGCGCGCCCACCCGTGTCCGCCGGCGTCTACCGCCCGACGAGCCGGCTCAGGATCCCCTTCAGGCCGCGCCGGTGGTAGTCGGGCCGGGCGCTCTCCGTGCAGTGCCGGCAGATCTCGGGCATGGCGCCCACATCGCCCTCGCGGAGCGCCGCCCGCACCGCTTCCACGCGCTCGCCCTGCCACACCTCGCGCACGGACTGCCGCGCCACGTTCCCCAGAATCGTCGTGCGGAACCAGTCCACGCAGCACAGCGGCACATCACCGTTGAACAGGATCATCATGTCCCGCGACGGCCGGATGCAGTCGTCCATCGTGCGCATCTCGTGCGGATTCAGCTCGCCCGCCTGCGCGATGTTGCCGCCCCGGTTCTCGAGGGCCGACGTCACCAGCCGCACCCCGTGTTTCTGCCAGAATTGCCGCGCCTTGGGGATCTCGTCGAGGTTGAGGTTCGTCACCACCATGGACACGCGGAAATCCAGAGCGCGGGCCCGTTTCCGGCGGATCAGCTCCTGCGTATGGATGCAGTTCTCGATCACCCGCTCGCTGCTGTAGCCCATGATCCGCTTGTTCGTGTCCGGATCGAGCGATTGCAGGCTGACTTTGAGTTGCTTCAGCCCCGCATCGATGAGGGCCTCCGCACATTCCGCCGTAAGGTGCGTGCCGTTCGAGATCACCTGGCTCTTCGCCGACGGAACCCGCTCGG
>JAFGTL010000631.1 GCA_016934125.1 Candidatus Hydrogenedentota bacterium | reverse complement strand
CCGGGACATGTCCAAAGCGCCGCTTCGGCGCGACTACGTGTCGCGGATTTCGCACCCCGAGGCTCCGCCACATCCTTGATCGCAAACCGACTGAGGCGCGAGCGGGTGCGGTCAGGAAACCGTGCCCGAACGGGGGCGTTCATTGGTGTCCATTCGTGGTTGATTGCTCCCGAGCCATCCTCGCTTCCGCCAGAGCGACAGAAGAACCCACGCGGAAACCGGCGACTTCTTCAACGGTCCCGCTGTCCCCAGGATTTCCATCGCCATCATGCCGGGCCGTCCGTATCCACAAACCCAATCCGCCGTTTCTTCGGGAGCGCCTCCGGCTTTGTGAGTTGCCGGATGGCGTTAACGACGGCAACGAGGTCGCGGTCGTGCCCGGCGAGTCGACGCTCGATCTGGGCGAGTTTGCGGCGGATCTCGTCGCCCGCGGCCAAGGCTTCGCGCATCTTGATGAAGGCGCGAACCACGTAGACGCTGGCTTCGATGGCCTTCGCCGAGTTCAACACGCTCGCCGCCATGATGGCCCCGTGTTCGGTGAACGCGAGGGGCAGATAGGGCGAGTACTTCAACCGCTTGAGGTGGTCGCATTTTGCGACCACCTCGGCCTTCTCGGCCTCTGTCAACTGAAAGACGAAGTCCGCAGGGAAGCGTTCGGCGTTCCGCTTGACCTGTTCGTTGAGTCGCTTGGTCTCAACGTCGTAGAGCTTGGCTAAATCGCTGTCAAGGATGACTTTACAGTCACGGATCGCGAGGATTGCGTGCTCCACCCGCGCCAACGGCGCCGGGACTGACGAGTCCGACATAGCCCCTTCCTGCTCCCTTCTCGATGTGGTCACAATCTGTGACCACCCCGGCTCCCGCTACGGCCGGCCCCTTCTCTAGCCAGGGGGAAAGGCCGATTCCGCGAGTTGCTTGCCCAGTGTCTTCGTCAAGCCGGCCCGCTTTTCCTCGAACCGCAGGTTCGCCCCGTTGCTGGACATCCGGCCTGCCCACGCCCTCCACGTTGCGGACGCCCTCTCCTTCGCGGACGCCTTCTGCCGTACCATGTCTTCCGAGCATCCGCCTTACTGTGAAAGGGCTACAAAGCCGCGCTCCACTTATACCCCCGCCGCCCGGCCGAGTCAACGTGCCCACGTCCCGCCCGGATCGAGTAGTCTTGACTTGCGAGTGGTTATCGCTTGAGAGCCCCGCCCGGACGCGTCCGATTGGCCCGCCGAACGCCCTTGTCCCGATCCGGCTTGGTGTCTTGGTGGTTGTGATCTCTGGCCTGCCTATTGTGAACCACCAAGGCACCAAGAACACTAAGGATGAAGTCACTTCCCCTCCCTGTTGTGGCCGGTCTTGACCGCGCCACTCTGTTTCATCGGCCGCCGGTCTCGACGGCTCCTTCTCTCCCGCGTTCCCCATGCCCTGGGACGGGGGTGTCTCAATTCGGCTGGCATGCGGGTTGCACCCTCGGTTATCGTTACGAAGCCGAGGAAGCAATCGAGGAGATGGGTCATGAACACGCAACGATGGGGCGTGCTGGCCGTAAGTGTTTTGGTGGTAGTAGGCTGCACAACGCCGGGTCGCCCGCATCCGGGGCGCGACACGGCCCGGCCCGGGCAGGACGCGGGCCGGCCGGGTGTGACGGAGCGGCCGCAGGGCCCGCAGCACGGGGCGTTGGAGCGGCCGCCGGTGCCGGGCGAGGAACGGATGTTCGCGGGGATGCCGATGGTGTGGGTGCCGGCGGGCACGTTCACGATGGGGAGCCCGAAGGGCGAACCGCAGCGGGATCCGGAAGACGAGGTGCCGCGGACGGTGCGCATCGAGCGCGGCTTCTGGATCGGCAAGTACGAAGTCACCCAGGCCCAGTGGGTGGCGGTCATGGGCCACAACCCGTCCGACTTCACCGGCTACCGGCGGCCCGTGGAAAACGTGTCCTGGCACGAGTGCGTCGCCTTCGCGGAACGGCTCACGGGCGAGGCGGGCGTGTTCCGCCTGCCCACCGAGGCCGAGTGGGAGTATGCGTGCCGCGCGGGCACGGCCACGCCGTTCCATTTCGGCGGCGCCATCACGACGGATTACGCGAACTACAACGGCCAGTACGTCTACGCGGGCGGGCCCCGGGGCGCCTACCGCGAGGAGACGACGCAGGTGGGCTCGTTCAAGCCGAATGCGTGGGGGCTCTACGACATGCACGGCAACGTGTGGGAATGGTGCGCGGATCGCTACGGCGCCACCTACGCGGCATCCGAATACCCCGGCGGGGGCCCGCGCGTGATTCGCGGCGGCGGATGGCTGAGCGAACCCATGAGCTGCCGATCGGCTTACAGTTACTGCTTCGACGCGTCGAACCGCTACAACTTCGTCGGATTCCGCATCGTGCGCGAGGCCACGGAAGATGCTATGCTCGATGAGGACGGGGTGGCCTCGTACGCAGAGGCCGGAGTGGCGCGCCGGGCGGATGATCGCTCGTAACGGCCGCGCCGGTTCCGGGCTCTGCGCCAAGCAGAGCGGGAGCGCGGCGACAATGCATGGTGCGGTTCGGCTGTTAATCCTGGCGTGTGTGGCCTTTGGATGGTGGGGGACGGCGCGTGCCGCCGAGGAGGCTGCGGCGCGGTGGACGGAGGAGAAGGCCGCGGCGTGGTATGCGGCGCAGCCGTGGCTGGTGGGCTGCAATTTCATCCCGAGCACCGCCGTAAACCAACTCGAGATGTGGCAGGCGGACACCTTCGATCCCGACACGATCGATCGCGAGCTGGGGTGGGCGGCCGGCTTCGGATTCAACACCGCGCGCACGTATCTGCACGACTTGGCCTGGGAGGCCGATGCGGCGGGCTTCAAACGCCGGATTGATCGCTTCCTCGCCATCGCCGACCGCCACGGCATCCGCCCGAT
>JAFGTL010000630.1 GCA_016934125.1 Candidatus Hydrogenedentota bacterium | reverse complement strand
GACGGCGCCGAATACGTGCTTACCCGCCAGCGCAACGTCCGCAGCCGCGAATCGCTCGAGCGCAGGAAGGACTGCATCTGGCCCGAGGATCTCAACGGCGACGGGCTGATTCTCCAGATGCGCGTGCCCGATCCCAACGGCGCGTGGATCGCGCCGGAGGATGAGCCGCGCCTCACCGTGCCCCGGCTCCCCGGCGACACCGCGGGGCAGCGGTATCGATTGACCACCGAGGGCCTGATCCACGACTGGGATGGCGGCCCGTGGGAGGAGCCCGCCGGCACCCGGCTCGATTTCAACCGGAACTGGCCGTCCGGGTGGCTCACGCGGGCCGATCAGGCCGGCGCAGGCGCCTATCCGTTCAGCGAGCCCGAGGTGCGCGCCCTCGCCGACTTCGTTCTCGGACACCCGAACACCTTCGGCGTGTTCGGACTCCACAACGGCACTAACGCCATCCTCCGTCCGCCTACATCCGGCCCGGACAGCGGCATCCTGGCCGCCGATCTCCTCGAGTTCCGCCGTCTGGCCGCCCTCGGTTCCGACATCACCGGGTTTCCGCCAAAGGCCATCCACGAGTATCGCAACCACCTCGCCGAGCCCATCCATCTCCACGGCACGTTTACCGAATGGGGATATCGCCATTGCGGGTTGTTCGCCATGGAGATCGAGTTCGGGAACCTCTACAACGGGGCCGGCTACACCACCGAGCAGAACTTCTCGCTCACGCCCGATGGCGAACGCCAGCGCGATCGCGATTGGCTCGCCTGGCACGACGCCCACCCCGAAGCCCGTGCCTTCGCCGGCTGGCAGCCCTTTGAGCACCCCCAACTCGGCCCTGTCGAACTCGGCGGGATCCTGCCCGTCGGCCTCTACAACGTCGTGCCCGAACAGCGCCTCGACATCTGGGACAAAACGCGCCGGTTCCTCTTCGAACTCGCCCGCCGCGGGCCACGCCTCCAGATCGACGCGGTCACGGCCGAACCCCTCGGCGACGGCCTGCACCGCGTATCGTGCCGCGTCACCAATGAGGGCTACCTCCCTACGAACGTCACCGCCCTCGGCGCCGGGCTGTCCCACATCGACGGGGTGTGCGTCGAGATCGAGCGCCAAGGACGAATCGAGTTCGTGGCCAACCGGAACCGCGTCGAACTCGGCCATCTCGCCCCGGCCCAGTCGCGCCGGCTCGACTGGGTGCTCAAGGCCTCTGGGGACGCGTCGATCGCCATCGCCGCCCACGGGCCCCGGGCCGGCCGGTGCCAGGCCCACGTCTCGCTCGCGTGTTGAACCGAGGGTTTTTCGGCAAAGGAAAGGACTCATCCATGACAGAGGTGCAGGCCATACTCCTCGTAGGGGCTGTGTGCCTGGCGGCGTGCGCAAGCCCCGCGTTCGCCGCCGAGGCGGCCGACAGCCGGTTCACCGACCACGGCGTCGGCGCGGCCGTCTCGGAGAGCCGCGGTGTGATGGCCGCTTCGGACGCCGATGGCACCCCGATCATCCTCGCCATCGCGATGGACACCTACGGCGGCGGATTGCGCGCGTCGCTTCTCGTCATCGACGCGGGCACCGGCGCAACCGAGCAGTTCTGGTATCCCCGCCAAGAGGCTCCGAGCCCGCCCGACTACTGCCTCTTGACGTCGTCGCGCAACCGCCTCTACCTGATGTTCGGTGACGCGTTTCTCGAGTTCGACGTCGCCCGGCGCGAGTGGACATTCGCCAAGGATCTTGGCCTCGGCACGGCCATGGCCCTCCACGAGGCCGCCGACGGAACCGTCTACGCGGGCACCTATCCCGAATCCCACCTGCTCGCCTTCAATCCCGATACGCGCGAACTTGTGCATCTCGGCCAACTCGATCCTGAGGAGAAGTACCCCCTCTCGATCGCCTCGGACTCTGCCGGTTGGCTCTACGCGGGCATCGGCACGGCCGGCGCCAACCTCGTCGCCTTCAATCCCGCCACGGGCGAACGCCGCCAACTCGTCGACGAGGCCGTGCGCGGCACCGGCTCCGGCGTCGTCTGCACCGGGCAGGACGGCCAAGTGTACGGCCGCCTCCCGGATCAGGCGTGGCTCCGCCTCTCGGATGGCGCGGCCCACCCCGTCGACGGCCCACGTGCGCCGGGAACCCGCCCCCGTTCCATCGGTTGGGGCGGCGTCTACGGGGAATTCCCCGGCGGCGGCCGGATCGACTCGTTCGATCTGGCCGGCAAGTCCTGCCAGATCACCGATGCCTCGGGGAATTCGTCCACCATCGTTTTCGACTACGTCTCCGAAGGCGCCACTATCACCTCGATCGACGGCGGCCCGTCCGGCACGGTATTTGGCTCAACCTGCCATCCCTTCCGGCTCTTCGCGTGCAACCCGGCGGATGGCGGCCTCGTCAATCTCGGTGGGCTGAAGCAGGTAGGCGGCGGGAACGTCTGCGACATGGCCTGGCACGGGGACATACTCTATGGCGCGGCTTACTGCGGCGGATTCCTTTACGCCTTCGACACGACGAAGCCGTGGCGTGACACGGATGGCGACGACGCCAATCCGCGGCTCGTCGATCACCGGCCCAGGGAACTCACGCGGCCCCGTACGGCGCTTCTTCATCCCGATGCGCGCCACGTCATCTGGGCGGGGTTCCCCGCCTACGGCCTTGTCGGCGGCGGCATGGGCTTCTACGACATCCAAGCCGGCGAGGCGTCCGTCATCGAGAACGACGCCATCCTGCCCGGCCACAGCGCCATCACCCTCAAGGCCCTGCCCAACGGCGATGTCGTCGGGGGCACCAGCATCGAGGCGCCCGGCGGCGGACACGAGATCGCCACCGCCGGCCGCCTGTTTGTGATGGACTGGCAGGAGCGGAAGGTCGTTTTCGACATCGAGCCCGTGCCCGGTGCGCGCGAGATCAACTGCATCGAGGTTGACGCCAGCGGCAAGGTGTATGGCCTCTCGAACACCGGCCAGTTCTTTGTGTTCGAGCCGGCGACGCGCCAGATCGTGCACACCGCCGACGTCTCGGCCTACGGCTCGCCGCTTCGCCCGAACCAGTCGCTCATCCGGACGCCGGGCGGCCAGGTTCTCATGCTGCTGAGCCGGACGCTCCTCGAGATCGCCCCCGACAGCTTCTCCGTCTCCGTCATGGCCCAGCTTCCCGAGGGCGCAACGGCCGGGACAGCGGTTGTCAACGGGCGCATCTACTACGCCGCCGGCGCGCATGTGTGGAGTTGCGCGCTCAATACGGACTGAACGACGCCCCGCCCGGCCCAACAAACAGGAGCGGGGGAGGGCGCCCTATCAGCCGCGCCGCTCCGCCCGCTCCCTCTACTCTTCGTGATCTGTCGGATCTGTCGGATCTGTCGGATCGGACGGATCGGACGGATCCCTACTTGGCCTTCGCCAACTGGGCCGCGACCTTGTCGAAGTACACCACCGATTCCGCGATCTCGGGCAGCGAATTCTCCCAGTTGTGCTCGTATTCCACCGAGAACACCGCTTCGATCCCTTGCCGGCGGATCTCCGTGAGCAGGGCCTGTACGTCGGCCTGGCCCGTGCCCCAGGGCACGTCGTGGGCGTCTTTGTCCATCTGGTTCAAGTCTTTGAAGTGAAAGGAGATAATCCGGCCTTCCAGCTTTTTCAACGCCTCGAGCGGGTTGATCCCCGAGCGCATCCAGTGCCCCGTGTCCGCGCACGCGCCGATTCGCTCGCTCCGGCCCGCACACACCTCGAGCACCTTGTCCGGATTCCAGTACCGCGAGGGCGCAGGATGGTTGTGGATCGCTACGTTGATTCCGTACTCCTCGCACAACGGCTCGATCGTGTCGAACGCGTCTTCCGGCGGCTCGGAACAGATCGTCTCGATCCCCATCCGCTTGGCGAACTCGAACACTTCCCGGCATTGGGCCTCGTCATTCATCAATCCCGTGACGCCGTAGTTCACGAGCTGAACGCCCGCCGCCTTCAGCTTCGCGAGCACTTCCTGCTCCACCTCGGCTCCCATGTTCGGCCCGAACTTCACATCCGGCCGCTCTGCGCTCAATGTCTGCCCGGGATACGCCTCGATGTAATGCAGCCCGAGCGAGGCCACCTTGTCCACCGCCTCATAGAACGTGAAACGCTTGAAACTGTAGGCCTGGCATCCCAGGTGCCATCCCAGCGCTTCCGCTGCCGGCGCGCCCTTCGCCGCCTGCTCCTGCGCCGCTGCCATCGGCCCGGCCATCATCAAGCCACACGCCAACCACACCGCACACCACACTATTCTGTTCGCGTTCATATCATCACCTTTTCCCATTCAGTCCGCCGTGAACAAGGCGGCATTATACCACGAACGGCATTCGCCTTTCCGGCAATAAGGCCCGCGCGCAGCATGGATAGTGGCAGCTTCTGGTCGACGCCTCCGCCCACGATTTCCACCTTGCCCTTGCACCGCTCTTGCGTAACCGCGTAGACTCCCCGCAATATCCGCGGCAACCTGAGGAGTGAACGACGCATGGACGGCAACCTGACGGAGGCGGTGAAACGGCTGGCCCGGGACGCGGGCGCGGACTTGGTGGGCATCGGGAGCATGGATCGTTATGAGGGCGCCCCGAAACCGTTTGACGTGCGCTACATCTTCCCGGAGGCCACCAGCATTATCGGGCTGGCATTCCGGATCCCGCGCGGCTACCTGCGCGGCGTCGAGGAAGGCACTCATTTCTATCAGTATCCGTCCATGGGCTACGCGAACATCAACGAGGTATACGCGCCT
>JAFGTL010000629.1 GCA_016934125.1 Candidatus Hydrogenedentota bacterium | reverse complement strand
GGCGCCGTCCACTGCGATGGGCAGTTTCACGCCCGTGCAGGCCTCCACGTAGTGCTGCAGTTCTTCCGCCGCGTACTTCTCCGACGGGCTGGCCTCGGCCGTGAGCAGGATGCGATAGTCGCTCGCGCCGGCCTTGACAAGGGCCTTGGCGCCGGGAACCGCCGGGACAGGCGCCGGCGCTTCAGGGGCGGCCGGTGCCGGTGCGGGTTCCTCGGCCGGTGCTAGTGCGGGTTTCTCGGCCGGGGCCGGTTCCTCCCCGGGCTCAGGCGACGGCGCCGGTTTATCGGGCGCACAGGAAACCACCAGCACCGACAGAAGGACAACTCCGAATCGTTTGAGCAGCGAAGACATTGCTCTCTCCTCTTGAACGGTTTCAGCCTGCGTCAATCGCACATGACATGATAGAGAACACACACCCCTGGAGCGACTTCCCTGTCGCAGGCACTTCACCGCGCCAGGCCGGCCTCGATCCCCTGGACGAGGCGGCCCAGACATCATTCCCAAATGGCTGTCGCCTTGGCAACCGATCAGCCCGCCACATCGGCGCTGCCTAGTCCGAGCCGCATGCGCCCCGCAATCTGCTCGACGGCCGCCTCGAAGGCTTCGTCGCCGGACACAACGAAGTCGGCGAAGCGCTGCGTTGGGAGCACGTGCCGCTGTGCCATGGGCCGCACGGTTTCGGCGTACTGGGTGCGCACGGATTCAGCGGAGCGGCCCCGCTCGCGCACGTCGCGCGCCTCGCGCCGGGCAAGGCACACCGCATCCGGCGCAGTGACGAACACGCGCGTATCATAGAGCGCGCGGAGTTCGGGATGGGCCAGCGCGAACAGGCCCTCGACAATCACGATCCTGCCGGGCCCGAGCGGCCGGGTGTCCGCGGCCCGGGTGTGATGCACGAAGTCGTAGACGGGCATGGCGATGGCCCGGCCGCGCGCCAGGGCCGTCACGTGGGCCATGACGAGCGGCCAGTCCAGGGCGTCGGGCGTGTCGAAATTGGCGCGGGAACGGGCGGCGGGATCCACGCCGGCCAGATCGGCGTAGTACATATCGAGCGGGAGGATCACCGGCTGCCGGCGGGCCAGCCGCGCCGCCAATGCGTGGGCCAGCACCGTCTTGCCGGCACAGGACGGCCCGGCGATCCCGATCAGATACGGAGCCAACGCCCTTCCTTTCGAGGCCGGGAGCCGGTGGCCTACGGCGTGTACTTGCCTGCCTCGATGTCGCTCACGAGTTGCTCGATCAGCGCAACCGATTCCGGCGGGAACTTCCATTGCTCGATCTGCCGCTCCGTCAGGAGCCCTTTCAGGTGAGGCAATACGAGCATCTCCCGGGCTTGTTCGCTGGTGAGCGAACGGGCCAGGTAGGTTTCTTCGTCGAAGGTATCGAACAGGCTGCGAAGCCCGCGCTCCGCATCGCCGCCCACCGCACCGAAGTCCTGGCCGTAGATGTGCATGGCGAAACTGTAGTCCGCGTAGCTCCCAACACGCACGGGACGCCCCGCCTTCGCGGCGATCTCGCCGGCCAGCACGCTCTGGAGGAACGTGATGGCGATCACGTTATCCGGCCAGGCCTTGTAGAGATCGCGTGAGCGCCACATGGTGTTCATGTTCAGCACGAGGTTGCCGTCGGCGTCCTCGGGGCAGCGCAACTGCACCTCCCGGAGGCAGGGCACGTCCTCCTTCAGGTAGACGTCGACATTGGGAACCGAGGTGGTGGCCATGGCGCGGCGCGAGTAGGGTGTCCGCGCGATACGCTCGACGGCCAGTTCCATCTGGTTTACCGTCGTGCCGTCGACGGCGGGATGGGCGAAGAGGCGCTGGTGGTAGGTGTACGGCCACTCGAGCGCGTCGAATTCGCCCGTCACGGCCGCCCGCAGCTTGTCCATGGGCACGACATAGTGATCCTTGGCGCCCATGATCTCGGCGATGTACGTGCCGATCTCGCAGAACGACAGGGGCGGATACCGTGGATCCGCGAAGGGATCTTTCACCTCGATGAGCACGCGGGCATCCCGGCTGGGCGGATCGATGTACGCGCCGGAGCTGTCCTTCCGATCGTACTCGGTTCGGATGGCGAGCCCATTCTCCCAGACGGCCTTCATGGCCCGGAAATGCGCCTGCGGGATCGTATCGGCGACAATATGCAGCGTAGGAATCCGCCCCGGTTCACAAGCCGTTTCACTCATCGATCACTCCTTCTCACAGATGGACAACAGGATTCCACGGCCCTCACGGCCGCCCGGAAGCAACACGCCCTCATCCCGCCCACGCCCGGTGCTCAGTAGGACGAGAGGCCTCCGCTCGCCACTGACAGGATGATCCAGAGAACAAACAACGCCAAGGATGCGTAGCCCATGATCAGGCCGCCGATGGCAAGGCCCTTTCCGCGATACGTGTCCGGAGCCTGGTTGATTTGGTGGATGGCGATGTGGCCCAACACGATGGCCACGATGCCCACCGGGAAGCAGGCACATCCGACAATGCCCAGGATGCCGACCACCAGGCTGGCCACGGCCATCCCGTTCAGCGGTGGCTCGAGCGGCTGCCCGGCACCAAACGTCGGCGCCGCCACGCCCCCCAGCGGCGCGGCCGGCCCCGGCTCCGGCACGCTCATGTCGACGTATCCGACTGGCGCCTGCTGCGCAACCCCGAGCAGGCGATCTCCGAACACCTCGGAGGCGGGCGCCCAATCCGTCATCCCCTCGTTCCACACGAGGTCATCGGGCCGCACCTGCCCGGACTGGATGAGGCCGAGAAGTCCGTCCTCCGACACCGGCCCCTGCTGCTGATCCCCCGTGGCGTAAAACCATTCGCTCATGGATGCGCTCCCCTCCCGCGATTGTGCGGCTGCCGCCGGATTCATACGGCCCATTCGTCCGCGCCCATTGTGTGCACCGGTGGACTCGCTGTCAACTCCGCCGCCTGCGGAATGGCGGACACGCGATTGCACCGCATGAGAACACTCAACTGATCGCACCTCATATGCAACCAAGCAGGCCATGAGCTATTGTATTTGCACTATGTTTCCCTTGACTGAAGGCACCCGCCCCGGCATACTGGAACACGGAGCCGCCGGGCTGAGGCATCGGGAGGGCACAACGCCGGCACAAGGGGGTACGCCATGGGGCAGTCGTTCTTTCGCATAGCGTTGGCGGTGGTGGTGCTGGCGATCGCGCTGCCGCTGGTGCTGTCAATGACGGCGGGGAAGGGCTCCAGCCAGCCGCGGCCCGTTGCAGCGGAGTTGACATGGCCGGCGCCCGAGCTTCAGGTGGCCCAATGGATCAAGGGCGGCCCCGTCGACATCGTTGAAGGGGAAGGCAAGAAGATCTACGTCATCGAGTTCTGGGCCACATATTGCCCGCCCTGCCGTGAATCCATTCCCCATTTGAGCAAGCTTCAGCAGCAGTACCGCGACAAGGACGTGATCATCATCGGGATCTCGCCGGAACAGCCCAATGTCGTCCGCCCGTTTGTTGAGAAGATGGGCTCTCAGATGGAATACGTTGTCGCCGTCGACAAGAAAAAGCGCACCAGCCTGGCCTATCTCGATGGGCTCGGCGCCGAGGGGATCCCGTACGCCTGCATCGTGGACAAGAAGGGCATCATCGTCTGGGCCGGCCATCCCATGCTGGGCCTCGACATGATGCTTGAACGCTACACCCGGGAGCCCCAGTAGCCGCCCCTACCGATTCCGCGTCTTTACCTGCTTGATCAGTTGGTTCGCCTTGCGCACCATCCCGTCGACGATCAGGTCGCACGCCTTGCGCCCCACCTCGACTGTGGCCTCGGCCCGCGGATCGATGCCATGCACGCCCAGCAGCGGCTCGCGCTCGCGGCCGAGGAACACGCTCATGTCGACGCAGTCGGGCCGCAGATACCACAAGTACGAAGTCTCCCATTTGGCCGCGTGATCGCCGCCCACATGCTTGCTCTTCGGCGGATAGTGGAACTCGATGCCGGCAAAGGCGCGCGTGTCGCGAAAGGCCCTGTTGAATCGCGCCACGGCGGCGGACGCCCACCCGTGAAGGGGGTAGTGCCCGCACACGAGGCATACGGCCTTCATCTCGAGTTGGTTCATCTGGGCCAGCGTGTGGAACACGAGTTCTTCGTAGAAGGCGGCCTGCGCCGCGCCGCTCTTGCCGAATTGGGCTTCGCCGAACTTCCGTTTCTTGAAGCCCATCTTCGCCTTCACCCGGCCGTCCTCGTCCACCGTCGCCTCCAGCAACTCGCGGGTGCGCGGCTCGCCGTACCACAGCGTGGGGAATGCGAATCCGCCCGAGCGTGCCGCGGCCATTTCGCAGAGCTTCTCCGCCTTCAGGGCGTCGTTGCCCACAGCCAGGTGTTCGCCGTGCCATTCAAGGCCGCCGAGGCCGATGAATGCGGCCGGAAACGCCTTGCGGCGCGCCAGGATCTCGTGGGGCAGCATTTCCTCGTAGCGGACTTTGTCCATGATCGTCCCTCCTCGCGTCATCGCGGCACGCCGCCCCTCCTCCCGTGCCCGGGGCGCCGGGTGTTCCGGCCTATGGTATCACGGAGGCGGCCATCCGGCGTGGGCTGGAACGCGGATCAGTCGCGGGTGGCACGCCGGCGGCTGCGGCGGAGGGCGGTCACGAAGAGCCGCCGGTAGATGCGGAAGGGATCGCGCAGCTTGCCGAAGTGAGAGGACGGGTTCCCCTCCTCGTAGATGGTGGCGATGGGCGACGAGACGACGCAGTAGCCCTCGCGCACGGCCCGCACAAGAAGTTCCGTCTCCGTCTCATACCGGCCGCCGCGCAGCGACGGGAGGAGGTCTTCAAGCAGGCGCCGCGAATGGATGCGGTAACCGGACTGGGTATCGGGGATGGGCTGCTTGAGCAGAAGCCGCGTGAGCACCGCGGTGAGTTTGTTGCCGAACCGGCTGCGCCATGGCACGTGCGCGAGATCGAAGGTGCGCGAGCCGATCACCAAGTCGGCGCCGGTGTCCACGAACGTCTTGTACAGGCCCGGCAGTTCGCCGGGATCGTGCTGGCCGTCCGCGTCGATAATGGCCACACCGGATACCCCAGGCACGGAAAGGGCCGCCCGGAACCCCTCGAGGATGGCGAAGCCCTTGCCGCGATTCTCCGGGAAGGTGACAAGCCGGATCGGCAGGTCGGCCAAGGCAGCCGCCGCACCATCCGTGCTGCCGTCGTCAACGACGACGACGTGGTCGACGCGCGCCAGCGCGGCCTCGATGACGGGGCGCACCCGCTCGCCCGCGTTGTAACACGGCACGAGAACCGCCAGCGTCCTGCGCAATGATGGATCCCCCGATTGCGCCATGTCGCGCGCGCCCACCTGTTCCCCGCTCATTCGGGCTCCGAGGGGCCGCGCCTGCCCGGGAACGCCTCCCCGGCCAGCAGACTCGCCTCGGCCACCTGTCGCGCGACGTCCAGCACGTGGGCCTTGATCTCGTCGGCCCGTTCCTTGCCCTTCGATCCCTCCGGCAGATCGGACGCGAGGATCTCGGCGTCGACATAGATCGCCTCGAGCAAACCCTTCACGGCGCTGGGCAGTTCACACAGTGTCTGCCGGACTTCTCTGGCTTTGCCGCGCGCCCCCTCGGCCTCCGCGGCGGTTTCCCGGAACACCTTGTCCAGTTCCAGGGCGACTTTCACCCAGGCCCGGACGGCCGTGTCTTCGATGGGCTTCGTGAGGTAGCCGTCGGCACCGGCCTGGCGGCCTTCGCGGACACTGTCCTCGTCGGTGCGCACGCCGGACACGAGCACCACCGGGATGTGGGCCGTAGCCGGATCCGATTTCAGATCCCGGCACACGGAGATGCCGTTCCGGCCGGGCATGGAGACATCGAGCAGGATAAGGTCGAATTTGGGGTTGGCCCGCACCAGATCCAGCGCGGCCTGTCCCGAGTCCGCGGCGATCAACTCATATCCCGCCCGCCCTAGCAGGGCCCGCAGCACCACCAGGTTCACGGGGTTGTCGTCAACCATCAAGATCGTTGCTGCTGCCATTTTGGAGCCTCGCGCGCCGGTTGTGTCTCAAGCCATTATACCACGAGCAGCCGGGCCCATCGCCGCTGAATGCGTCCTCGTATCGGTGTATCCCCACAACCGGGCCGGGGGTTCCGCGCCGCTTGAGCCCCTTGCCTGCATCTCGCGCCGTGTGACATACTCTGACGAGCGGGAAGGGGTTGTCACCGGCCCGGCGAAAACAACGAGATGCGGGAGAAAGCCGATGCGACTGAAGGATAAGGTGGCGATCATCACCGGGGCCGGTATGGGCATGGGACGCGAGGCCGCCGTTCTGTTCGCCGGAGAAGGCGCGAAAGTCATCGTGTTCGACATCAACGCTGAGGCGGGCCAAGAGACGGCGGCACTCGCCGAGCAGGCCGGCGGCGAGGCGCTCTTCGTGCAAGGGGACGCGAGCAGCGAGGCCGACGTCAAACGCGCCATCGACGAGGGTGCCGCCCGGTTCGGGGCACTGCACGTGCTGTATGCGAATGCAGGAGTCCTCTGGAAGGATCGGGACAAGTCCGTCGTCGAGACCACCGAGGAGAACTGGGACATCGTACAGGCCATCAACCTGAAGGGCCCGTTCTTCCTCACCAAGCACGGCATTCCCCACCTGCAGAAAGCGGGCGGCGGCTCCGTCATCCTGGTGGGCTCGATCTCGGCGTTGGCCGGTTTCTCGCTGGCGCAGGACTCGTACACCTGTGCCAAGGCCGGGCTCATCGGCCTGGCCAAGTCCCTGGCCGTCCAGTTCGGCCCCGACGGCATCCGGTGTAACATCATCCATCCCGGCATGGTGGACACCCCGCTTCAGGCGCCCTACCTCGACGAGGCCAAGAAGAAGGCCATCGCGGCCGAGATTCCCATGCGCCGGCTCGGACTCCCCCGCGACATCGCCAACGCGGCCTTGTTCCTCGCGTCGGACGAGTCGAGCTGGATGAACGGCGCGGAGATGGTGGTGGACGGCGGCTTCTACGCGATGTGAGGCGGCGAACCCGGCGCACGGGCCAAGCGCCTATGGGCACGGCCGGCGCCTTCGGAACAGCAGATGGAATTGACGCAGGACTGGCACATTCACACGCACCGCTCGAAGTGCGGGCAGCCCGACAACACCGTCGCGGCCATCGTCCGCAAGCTCGACGCCCGGGGCGGCCTGCAGTTCGCCGGCATTTCGGATCACATCAACGTCCCCGAAGAGGGCGAGTGGTTCATCGACGTGATCGCCCAGAACCGCCGCGACCTCGAGGCCCTCACACCGGCCTGCCGGGTGTTGATCGGCACCGAGGCCACCATGCTCGATCCTGCCACCTGCGCCCTGGACGCCGAGTTGGCGGCCGGCCTCGATTTCGTCCTCGTCGCCTGCAACCACTACCACCTCGATGTCGTGGAGAACCCGGCCGAGGAGACCTCCGCCTCCTACGCCGATCACTACCTCGACATGGTGGCGGGGGCGCTCGAACTGGGGTTTGTCGACGCCGTCACGCACCCGTTCCTGCACGACAAACTCGGCCCCGCAACCGCGCCCGACATCCTCGCCCATTATGATGAAGGCCGGCTGGCCGATCTGCTTCGCGAAGCGGCGCGACGCGGCGTCGCGTTTGAACTCAATCCGTACCGCGTACGCTACGCCATGGACTGGTTCCGGGAACTCGTGCAGGAGGGCCGCCGGCAGGGCACCCAGTTCGCCCTCGGCAGCGACGCCCACAACCTCGCCGCGGTGGCCTATCCCGTCGAGGGCGGCTGCGTTCCCGAAACCCTCTTCGACGCCCTCGGCCTGAAGGCCTCGGATCTCAAGTGGCCCCGGGGAATCCGCCCCGCCTCTCCGGACGCCTCCGCCTAGGGGCCCTTCCCGAGCCCTACCGCGAACCGTTCGCGGAACCGCGCCACACGTCTTCGGCGGCTTTCCGCAGCGACGCCGGCGTCCACGTCGTCGTGCCGGGATGGGGCACCGGCCCGCCGCCCGGACTCGCCAGGAGGAACGTCAACTCGCGAACCGCGCCCGGTTCGAGGTGCAGCGGATACGGGAC
This sequence comes from Candidatus Hydrogenedentota bacterium, assembly GCA_016934125.1. Taxonomy (GTDB): domain Bacteria; phylum Hydrogenedentota; class Hydrogenedentia; order Hydrogenedentales; family SLHB01; genus JAFGTL01. The sequence goes on along the minus strand of JAFGTL010000629.1, from coordinate 2,242 downwards.
GGTGCCGCCGACGTACAGTCCCTGATCCTTCTCGCCGCCGACGTCGACGTAGTACTCGGCCGCGGACGTCATCCGCCCGGTTACGACTTCGGCCGGCACGACGCTCGTCTCTGGCGCGAACACCCACACGCAGTTGAGGATGGTGTTCTTGTCGGCCGCCTCGGGATGGGGATCGATGGCAAGTTCGAGCCGCCCATCCCGGTTCGAATCCGCCGCGTCGAACCGCATACAGCCGGGCTGATGCCGCCCCCACTGCGCAAGCGGATCGACCTCGGCTCCGGGGGCGCCCTCGACACGGATGGCCACCGGGCGCTGCCCAGGCGTGTCCCAATGGCTCTCGCAGAATCCCAACACGACGGTGCGCGTCGCGCCGGGCGGTACCGCAAAGCGATACACGATGGGCACGCCGCCCATGCCCGCGCGGATGTTGCTGAATCCGGGATCGCAGACGCCTTCCGGCTTGCCCCACCCGGGCAGGGACACCACCCCCCCGGTGCACCCCCAGGCCCGCTCCTCGCGCTTCGGATCGGCCCCGGCCGGCAGGGCAACGGCCGGGTGCCCGCCGGCCGTCACCATCCACTCGCCGATCGACGCACTCTCGGGCAGTAGCACGTCGAGCAAGACATCGGCCGGTGCGCCGCCGGCGTTCTCGAGGCGCGCCGTCAGCACGTCGATTCCCCCGGGCCAGATGGGTGCGCGGTAGGCCGTCTGTTCGAGTGAGACACCGCCAGCCGCCACGCGCGTGATCGCGGTAGGCACCGGCGTCTCCTCGATGCGTTGTTCGCACGGCCCAGCTCCATCCGGCTTGCGCAGGCGGAGCGCAATCGTGCCCCACGCCTCGTGAATCGTCCCGTCTTCATCCACTGAGGAAGGCGGCAAACCCGGCGAATGCAATGCGAAGCCGCCCCACGCCGAACCCGTGAGAGCGCCGAGGCCAAGAAGCCCAATGATGACGAGCCGGTATCTCCCGTTCATACCTTGTGTACCTCCGGCGCCTTCTCCGGCGAGTTGATGAGGTTGATCCCATACGTCTGACAGAACGCCTCGACGTCGCGCCGATGGTTGCCGTAGAACACGGCCTGATGGAAGCCCAGGACGTCGCGCGCGTCCTCGACGCGATCCATGGCCAGTTCGACACTGGTGCGGCATCCGCCCGCGGGCGGCGTGGCCACGTTGCCCGTGACGGTGCCGGTATCGAGGATCAACTCGTTCGCGTCCTTGAACCGTACCAGCGTGACGGGATGTCCCTCGCGCCACAGCACCTGGGTGGCCACGCCGATATCGGACTCCGAGTGCGATCGGAGAATGTAGGGCTCGCGGGGCTCACCGAAGCCGTTCAGCCGGGTGCCACAGGTGCAGTGGGCCACAATCAGCCGGTTCTTGACGGTTTCCGGCACCGGATCGTTCTGGAACCCGGGCCTGTCGAAGAGGTAGCTGACAAGCATGAGGGAGAAGGCCGCGAACAGATCCGCTTCGCATCCGTACGTGACGCCGGCGTCCTGGAACAGGGAGGCCGCCATGCAAGGCGGCGTGGGCACGACTTTCGTCGACACCATACCGAGGCAGTCCGAGGTGATCGCGTTGCTGGATTCCTCCCGCATCAGTCGTTTCGCCGTGGTGAACGATCGGGCCGCGTTCAACAGATCCTCGCGATCGGGCTCGACGACCTTCCTGGCGTGACGCCGCATGCTGCGCGCCACCTCGTGCACTTCGTCCGTCTCCGGCATCCGCGCAAACAACTCGTGCAGCGTGTCGCGCGGGATGTAGCGCACTTTCGTGCCCAGCCGCTCCATCACCGTTTCGCGGCGCTGATCGCCGGCGACAACGAGCAGGCGCGTTTCTTCGAACTGCCGCTTTGCGCGCACCATGCGGAACGCCTGCTCGACGGCGGCCGTTTCGAGCGACGACACCACATGCACCCCGAACCGGCGCGAGATCTCGACCACGTGCCCGGTGAAGGCGGTGCCGACGGGGGCGAAGATGATCGTGGGCAATCCGGCCTTCGCGATGGCGTCGGCCCAGCGCCACACACTGAGATGCTGGAGACTCACGAGTACCGCGTCGGGCTGCTCGGCCTTCACCTTCGCCACAAACGACTCGATGGCCTGATCATCCTCGAGGGGATCGGTCTCCTGGGCCAGATCGACGCCTACCCGCTCCGCGGCCCGGGCGAAGATCTCCGCGTATTCGGCCCGTTTCTGCTCGACGTCGTAGGCCGTGCCCGGCCAACCCAGCCAGTAGG
>JAFGTL010000628.1 GCA_016934125.1 Candidatus Hydrogenedentota bacterium | reverse complement strand
GGGATCGAAACAGCATCGGGCGTAGGCCCGTGCGGAGCCGGGCCGTAGCCATGCTGTTTCGCAGTGATTGGGAATGGGTCCAGGGGGTGCGTCCGAGATGTCTTGGTGAACTTGCAGAATGGAAGGAGTCTGCACCAGTAATGCCTCGTTCACTGGTTAGCCTGATCCCCTCTGCCGCTGGGCAACTGGCGGTGGAGAAGCAGGGATGACAAAGCCTCTATGAGTCGGCAGAGAGGCAAGGCGAATTCGCGGGCCGCAACACAAGTGAACGCCGTTTCAGCATCGTCAACCCCGCCGGTCAGTAGCCCGACTCAGCCGGACCTTTTCCCGGGGCGAGCCTGTCCCCTGGAGGCGAAGCCTGCCACGAATCGGAAAGGAGCGAGCAGAAGACCGATTCGCCGGGACGGTGTACAGGGCGGTGGCACGCGAAGACAGCGCACCAAGATAACCGGAGAGACCCTGTCTGGTCCGGCCGAGGAACAGTTGTTGCTCTTTGGTTCCGGTAGGGAGGCGTATAAGGGTAATCCCCGAAAGCGCGGCAACGATGCCAGGGAGGGAGTCGGAGACGGCCGTAGTACCGATGAACCATGGGAAAACCGTGGGGAGGAAAGGGCCGTTACTTTCACCGAGCGTTCTAAACGGGCAAAGACCGCCGGACTGCACCCGCGAGGGAAAGCTCCATCCCGGCCGAAGCCGCCAAAGCGGCTGGACAAGGTCCGCAAACTGCAGCGAACGCTATACCGAGCGGCCAAATCGCAGCCGGAGAGGAGGTTCACATGGCTCTACGATAAGGTTTGTCGTACAGACATCCTGCACGAGGCCTGGTGCCGGGTGAAGCGTAACGGTGGCGCGGCGGGGGTGGACAAGGTGAGTATTGAGGAAGTGAAGAAGTATGGCGAGGAGCGCTTCGTGCAAGAAGTGGCAGAGGCACTCCGGACCGAACGGTATCGCGTGTCCCATGTTCGCCGGGTTCATATTCCCAAGCCGGGACAACCGGGACGTACTCGCCCCTTGGGCATTCCCACGCTCAAAGACCGCGTGGTGCAAATGGCGGTGAAGCTGGTTGTCGAACCGTTGTTCGAGACGGCGTTCCTGCCATGTTCCTTTGGGTTCCGCCCGAAGAAAACCCCGCGGATGGCCCTGGCGCGGGTGGCAAGAAGTATTAACGAGGGCTACGCGCATGTTGTGGACGTAGACCTTCAGTCTTACTTCGACACCATCGACCATAACTTGCTTATGGAATTGGTCGAACGCCGAGTGGGCGACAAGCGTGTGTTACGCCTGATACGCGCCTGGCTCAAGGCAGGTGTTATGGAGGAAGGCAAGGTGCGACAACCCGTCCGAGGCTCTCCTCAAGGCGGAGTGATCTCACCGCTGCTTTCGAATCTGTTTCTCCATGAAGTGGACCGGCAATGGTGCCGCCCTGAGGGCATATCCATTGGTTTGGTCCGGCTAGTGCGGTACGCAGATGATATGGTGCTGCTGGCGAAGACGGAAGCTGAAGCCCGGCAGGCGTGGCAGCGGTTGCAGGAGCAATTCACGGCACTACGCCTTACCGTCAATCAGGAAAAGAGCCAGGTGACCACGGTCACCAACGGCTTCGCTTTCCTGGGCTTCGAATTCCGTAGGCCTACGGGCCGGTGGCTGTATATGTGGCCCCGTGCAAAAGCAGTGAATCATATCCGGGAACGGGTGCGGCAAGTTACCCGCTCGTTCCATGTTTCCGCTAGGCTTGACGAGGTCATCCGCCAACTCAATCCGGTGTTGAACGGATGGTGCACGTACTTTCGTGCGGGAAACAGTAACCGCGCGTTCCACAAGATTGATTGGGCCGTGCGCAGCGAAATACAACTGTGGTTACGGCGCAAACATCGATGCACTTGGCCTCGTGCCAAGGGCAAGTGGAACTACCGGTACCTTCATGAGCGCTGTCGACTTTACCGCATGGTAGGGAAAGTGAGTCATTTGGAAGGGCTGAGGTGAACGCCCTCGGAAGAAGGTGGCCGGAGAGCCGGATGCGGGAAAACCGCACGTCCGGTTCGATGAGGGGGCGCAGGAAACGTACGGCAAGTGCCGCAACGCGCCTGTGCTCCACTCTACGGCGTAGCCCCCCATCGAAATTGGTTTTTGTGAGTCTCGGAATCGTGTGGGATGCCCTGAAGATCGGCGCGTCAAGACGCGCCCTACGTGTGGCCCTCGGGCGCGAGGCGCCTTCGGCCACACATCATGCTCCGTAGAGCGGTTCCGGGTGTAGCCCTTCCGGATTCGGCTTTTGTCACATTGTTGTGGCACAGACACGCGCCACGGCTTACGGCGCGCCCTCCGCTGTGAGTCTTGGCCGTCGGCGAGGCGCTTGCCCCTGCCCGTCCATCTTCCGCGCCTGACAACTCGCTTTGGCTTTCGGCCGCGCCGTGCTATCCTGTGCGACATCACCCGCGGACGCAGGTTGTCCGCTCAGCGCGAAAGGAGGCACCATGGCTGATATCCAGATCGGACTGAACACCGAGGCGTTCCGGCATGCGGACAAACCCCTCGAGTACGCCCTCGAAGCCATCCGCAAACAGGGCTACCGCTACTGCGAACTCAACATGCTCAACGGCCGCGATCTGCTCTGCGAGGCCGGCTATTACAGCGCCGTCAGCATGCAGCGCGATCCCCTCGAGATCCGCGACATCGTCAAGGGCTTCGGCCTGCGCGTCAGCGCCGTCAGCGCCCACGCCCCCATGGCCCAGCCCGAGATCGCCATCCCCTTCCTCACCCGCGCCATCGAGTTCGCCGAGGGGGTCGGCGCCTCCTGCGTCTGCACCGACGAAGGTGTCGTGCCCGACTGGATGTCCAAGCGGCAGGCGTTCAACATGTTCTACTACACCTTGCGCCGCGTGCTTCCCGTTGCCGAACGCCACAAGATCCACATCGCCCTCGAACCCCATCAGATCTACTCGGTGAAGCTCAGCACCTACAAAGAGATCCTCGCCCTCGTGGACTCGCCCTACTTCAACTGCAACCCGGACACGGGCAACGTGTTCATGGCCGGCCAGGATCCCTACGCCTTCCTCGAAGCCGTCGCCAAGCGCGTCGTCCACCTTCACGCCAAAGACATCGGCGGCCTCGTCATGGACAGCCGCGGCAAAGTCACCGGCGTCCCCTCCGGGTGTGCCTGCGGCGAAGGCGTCATCGACTGGACGCGCGTCGTCAAGATCCTGCGCAAGGTGCGGTTTAAAGGCGTGTTGTCTGTCGAGTGCAGCACGGAAGAACAAGGCAAGTCGAGTTTCAAGCACCTCAGCAAGGTGCTGAAGGCGAAATAGCACGAGCAGAATGCACAGGGCGGCAACGCGATTCGCCCCGCGTTGCCGCCCTTGCCCAATCCGCTAGCGCGTTCTATCCGCTCGAGGCGGCGAGTTCGGCCACCGTTCGCCCGAACCACGCGCCGCATTCCTCGATCTGCGGCAGGTTGTTCTCCCAGTGCGACTCGTATTCCACGGCAAACAGCGTGGGGGAGAGGCCCAGTTCATGCACGGCCTCCAGCACCTCCGCCAGTTCGCCGCACCCCTGGCCCCACGGCCTGTCGTGCCCGTCCGGCGCCGCCTTGTCGAGATCCTTCAGGTGAACGGAGAGCAGGCGGGCGCCCAGTTTCCGCACGCAATCCGCCGGTTTCAGCCCGGATCGCAGCCAGTGGCCCGTGTCGGCGCACGCGCCGATATGCGGCCCCCGGCCCTCGCACACCTTCAACACCTCATCGGGATGCCAGTAACGCGACTTACCCTCCGGGTGGTTGTGGATCGCCACGTTGATGTCGAATTCGTTGCAGCACCGCTCGATGACATCGAGCGCCTCGGGCTCGGGCTCCGACACGATGGCCTCGACGCCGAGTTTCTTCGCGAACTCGAACGTCCGCCGGCACCCGGCCTCATCGCCCGGAATCCGGTGGATGTAGATGCTCGTCAGCCGCACCTTGGCCTCGTCCAGCTTCGCCCGGATCGCGGCGATGGCCTCGTCCGACAGATCCGCGTTCAGTTTCGCCTCGCCGTCCGGCCGCACCCGCTGGTTCTCGAAGGCCTCGATGTATCCCATGCCCAGCGACGCCGTCTTGTCCACCGCCTCGAAGAACGAGAACAGCCGGAAACTCCACGCCGCCGGGCCCACACGCCATTCGAGCGGCGCATCCGCCGCCCACGCACCCGATCCGGCTGCGCACAGCAGCCCGGCCGCCACCCATTTCCAGGCCCCGTATCGGTTCCTCATCGCTACAGCTTCCATCCGTTATGCATCTCGCGATGCAGCATGCTGTTCGCTTCCCGATTGCCCTTGAACCGCTCCGCCTTCGGCTTCCACTCGAGCTTCTGTTCGAGCCGCGCCGAGATATCCGCGATCATCCCGAGGATCGACGCCGTATGCGCCGCGTCCACGTCCGACACCGGATCCTTCCGGGAACGCATGCACGCCAGCAGATCCGCGCCGTGATTCGTCGAGTCCGTCAGCCGCACGTCCGTGTCTTTGAGCGCCACCTCGAGCAGCGACGCCGGCTCCGCCGTGATCTCCTTCCGATTCACGTGCACCCAACCCTCATCGCCGATGAAGCGGCACCCCTGCTTCAGCTTGCCGCTGTCTTTGAAGATCATCTTCTTCCCGTCTGGATACGTGAACGTTGCGTCCCACCCGTTCACGTTGTCCGTGAATCCCGTGTTGCGGTAGTCGGCCGTGCACGCCACCTCGAAGGGCTCCGTGCCCACCCACGGGCATCCCCAGTTCGCAATGTCCAGGTGATGGACGCCCCAGTTGCAGATGAAGCCCACGCAGTAGTCCCAGATCAGATACCAGTCCGGCCAGGCCACCCGCCCGGGGTTGTACGGCTTCTCCGCCGCGGGCCCGCGCCACATCGCCCAGTCGAACCCCTCCGGGACGGGCTGCGGCTCGAACGTCCCCTCGTACTTCGGCACGTACGACGGTCCCGGCGCCGCCACCTCCAGCGTGTGAATTCGCCCGAGATAGCCGTTTCGCGCCAGATTGCACGCCTGCTGGAACTGTTTCTTCGAACGCTGCCACGTGCCCGTCTGAAACACCCGCTTCTTCTTCCGCACCACGTCGCGAATCCGCTGCGATTCCTCGACCGACACGCCCAGCGGCTTCTCGCAGTACATATCCTTGCCCGCTTCCGCCGCCGCCGTCGCCACCAGCGCATGCCAGTGATCCTGCACCGCAATCATCACCGCGTCGATGTCATCCCGGGCGAGTAAGTCCCGGTAGTCCGCGTACATCTCGCAGCCCTTGTCGCCGTACGTGCCGTCCACGATCTCCTTGGCCGTCTGGCGCCGATCCGCGTACGTGTCGCACACCGCCACCACCCGGCACTCGTCGAGTCCCAGGAAATTCTTCATGTTGCCCCGGCCCATGCCCCCGACTCCGATGCACCCGAGCGTGATTCGCTCGCTGGCCGCAACCCCGCCATCCGCGCCCAACGCCGATGCCGGAATCAACGCCGGCACGCCCACTGCGGCCCCCAGCGCAACCGAATGCTTCAGAAACGTACGACGATCAAGTGTACTGCCCATGACTCCACCTTTCCTTTGTGTCTTTGTGCCCACCGGCACACGATACGCCGCAACACCACGGCAATCAACCAGATCCCGGCCTCCACCGGGACGCCGTTCCCGGCTCACGGGGGTGGGGGAGGGGCCTGCTCATCTTCGAGCACGATGTGGCGCGGCTTCAGTTCCGTCGGCACGAGCCCTTCCTTCTCGAGATATTCCTGATACCAGGCCGCCCACGTGCCCGCATCATCGCCCAAGTCCAGCCCTGTCAGCCGGATCAACGAGTCCCGCGCTCCGCTCCGTACGGCCGGGTAGGCCCTCATCGCATCGATGAGCACCGGCACGCTCGACGGCCCCCCGATGAATCCCAGCAGCCGAACGGCCTCGGCCCGCACCGACGTCTCTGTGCGCTCCGGCCGCACCGCCACCTCCTCCAACGCCGCCGCGGCCACCGGCCCGCCGATCCGCCCCAACGCCTGCACCGCCGCCAGTTGCACGGCCGGTTGCCCGTGCCGCGTCAGGGCGGCCACGTCATGCACCGCCCCGGCATCGCCCAACGCCAGCAGCGCCTTCGCGCAGGCCCCCGCCAGTGTCGTGTTCGGACTCCACGCGTTCGCCGCCAGCAGCCCGCGCGCCCCGCCGTACTTCATCCTGCCCAGGCAATACGCTGCGGCCGCACGTTTCGTCGCCGGATTCGTCCGCTCTGCCAGCACCCCCGCCATTCCCGGCCCCAATACCTCACCGAGCCGCGGCAATGCCCGATCCAGCGCCGCCGCCTGCCGTTCCGTCCCGCTGCACGCCACGTCCAGCGCCCGTGCCACCACGTCCTCGGCCCGTTGCCCGCTCAACGCGCGGCCTGCCGCCTCGCGCACCCGTTCCTCCGGATCCGCCAGCCCGAGCACGCACCAATCCAGCGCCTCCGGACAGGCCAATCCCGCCAGCGCCTCGAAGCCGTTGATACGCGCCTCCGGCGATGAAGACTGCAACATGGCCCCCAGCACCGCCCCGACGCCTGCTCCGGCCGGCCCCGCGGCCCGCTCCCGCGCGATTCCCCGCGGCCACTCGACCTCATCCGCCGCCAATTGCCCCGCGAGCCGCGCTACTGACCGCCCCAACCCGTCCGCATCCGAGCCCCCCGCCGCGCCGGCGGCTCCCGCGCCAAGCCACATGCCCGCGACCGCCACCATCAGCGCCGCCACTGTCCATACGGCCCTCAAACGCATCGTCTTCTGCCCCATTTCGCCATCCGCCAGCCTGCTATGCACCACCCAGTTTTCTCGATCCGCCCATCTCTTTTCAAATTCGATTTGCGGTTTCGGCAGTTTTGGAATAAGATCTATATAGAGAGTGTTTCACAGTTCGGTGCTAAGGGGAGCCCTTCCCCCAGGTTCCCCTGGTAGCCACAGTCAGCAATGACTGGTTCCCACCACCGGCGAGTGCGGTTATGGCAGTTCCCCCGCTGCCAGCACTCGCCTCCTTTTTTTTCATGCCGGATTCCCTTCATGCCGGCATCCCTTGCACCGCTCTCATCTCCATTCTGCCCAGCGACTTACCGCCCGCCCATCTCCTGTGCGCGCCCTCCGTCGACCGTCTACGCGGCCTCCAGAGCGCCGCAATGACGCCTGGCTGAACAATATGAGTAAAGTGCTCTTACTGCTGAGCTTCGCCAGATCTGTTGACATCCGTTTCTAGAATTACTATAATAAGGCGTTGACCGCCTTGCGTCTAGGTGAGGTAAAGCCACTCGACAAGGATCATCTTGGACCGCACAGGGCTCTTTGCTCAAAGTGCCATTAGGGCGAATACCTGGATTCCACCAAACACTCTACGAACAAATCGGCACTGCGGCGTCGCTCCCTGTAGGAGAACGAAATGACTCTGAGGATTTCAACCGTTTTGGGCGTCTACTCCGGTTCCCCCGACCGTTACGCCCCCCAAGGTTACAGGGAACCCCTGCGCCTGCAGGAACGTGTTGCTGCCATCTCCAAGCTTAAGAGCATCAAAGCCGTCGAAATCGCCCAGACCGATGTCTCTAACGACGTGCCTGTCAAAGAATTGAGGCGCATGCTCAAGGATTACGGCCTGGTCTGCTCGGGCGTCTCCGCCAATCTCGCCCATGACCGCCGCTTCGCGCTCGGCGCCTTCGGCCACCAGCATCCCAAGACCCGGAATGCCGCCATCGACGAAGGCCGCAAAGCCGTCGATATCGCCCGCCAGCTCGGGGCCGGCGGTATCACGCTCCGCCTGTTTACCGACGGCTTCGACTACCCCTTCCAGATCGACTATCCGGCCCACTGGAACACCCTCATTTCCTCCATCAAGACCACGGCCAAGTACGCGAGCCCCGACATCAACGTGGCCATCGCCTATAAGTGCCGTGAGCCCAGGAAATACCTCACCGTCGCCACCGTCGGCAAGGCCCTGTCCCTGTGCCAGGAAATCGCCATGAAAAACGTGGGCGTCGCCTTCAACTTCGCCCATGCCATGATGGCCGGCGAGAATCCCGCCGAGTCCATCGCGTTTCTCGCCCGTTCCAGCAAGCTGTTCCAAGTCTATTTCAGCGAATGCTACCGCCTCTGGGACGACATGATGATCCCCGGCTCGGTGCACACCTGGGAACTGATGGAGGCCCTCCTCCACCTCAAACTCGCCAAGTACAAGGGCTGCGTCACCATCGACATGCTGCCCCAACGCATCGATCCCTCCCAGGCATGTCAGATCGCCGCCGGGAACCTTGCCATCTTCTGGAAGAAACTCGAGAAACTCGACAGCTCAGACCTCCGAAAGGCACAAAAGACCCTCGATGCCGTCGAGAGCCAGAAGATCATCCGCCGCGTCATGCTGCAGGGATGACGCGTCATGCTGCAGGGATGACGCGTCATGAGTCAAGCATGACGCGTCACGCGGCCAAGCTGACGGGAGGGATAGCTCTCCCTCCCCGCCGGGCCCGCGCCGGGCGCTGCAGCGGGACGGCATGATGAGGTAGCCCCAATCCGCATCACTGGCAACACCCACGGACTCAAGGCGTCGCCGTTGCGCCGCCTCGAACGGCTGGCGAACCGGAAATCCCCTGCCGACCGCCTCGTCAGCCCCGAACTCGCCCGCGCCCTCACCGAGATCGCCCACGAGATCCAGCGCCAGGTCGGCGTCCTCATTGACCGCCGTGGCCACATCCGCATCGTCATGGTCGGCGACCCCCGATCCATCTTCATCCCCGACCTCTCCGCCTACCGCGTCGGCCGCGACCGCCTCAACGGGCTCCGCCTCATTCACACCCATCTCAACCATGAGCCCCTCAACGACGACGACCTCACCGACCTCGCCCTGCTCCGCCTTGACCTCGTCGCCGCCATCGACGTCCTCCACGACGGACTCCCCGGCCTCGTCCATACGGCCCACCTCCTCCCGGACAACGACGCCGGGCAGCCCTGGGAAACCCTTCCACCGTGCCCCGTGCACGACCTGGCCCCCGACTTCCTCGAAATGATCGCCGCGCTCGAAGAGGAGTTCGTCCGCGTTCGCAGACCCCGCCCTGCCGGCGATAGCCGCGACCGCGCCATCCTCGTCCACGTCTCCACGGAGCCCCTCTCCATCGCCGAAGAGTCCCTCGCCGAACTGCGCGACCTCGCCCGCAGCGCCGGCATCGTCGTCGCCCATCAGATCGTCCAGCGCCGCCCCATCGACCCCCGGTATGTCATGGGCCGCGGGCGACTTAAAGCCGCCGTCATCAAGGCCATGCAACTCGGCGCAGAGGCCCTCGTGTTCGACCTCAATCTCACCCCGGCCCAAGTCAACGCCCTCGCCGAATACACCGACCTCAAGATCCTCGACCGCACCCAAACCATCCTCGACATCTTCGCCCAGCACGCCCAAACCCGCGAGGGTCAGATCCAGGTCGAACTCGCCCAACTCCGCTACATGCTCCCCCGCCTCGGCGCCAAACAGACCGCCGGCGCCTTCTCACGGCTCACCGGCGGCATCGGCGGCCGCGGGCCCGGCGAAACCAAACTCGAGATCGACCGTCGCCGCGCCCAGGACCGCATCGCCCAACTCGAACGGGAAGTGGCCAAACTCGGCGACCGCCGCCGCCTCCGCCGCGCCCGCCGCACCCGGAAAGGCCTGCCCATCGTCTCCATCGTCGGCTACACCAACGCCGGCAAGTCCACCCTCCTCAACCAACTCACCCAGAGCCACGTCACCGCCGAAGATGCCCTCTTCGCCACCCTCAATCCCGTCTCACGCAGACTCCGGTTCCCCCAGGAACGCGAGATCATCATCACCGACACCGTCGGCTTCATCCGTAATCTGCCCAAGGAACTCACCGCCGCGTTCCGCACCACCCTCGAAGAACTCGATCAGGCCGACCTGCTCCTCCATGTCCTCGACGCATCCTCCCCCACCATAGACGAGCAGGCCCAAGCCGTGCGCGGCCTCCTCAACGAACTCGGCCTCGCCCACAAACCCGTACTGCCCGTGCTGAACAAGATCGACCTCTGCGCCCCCGACCTTGTCCACGGCCTCGCACATCGTTACAACGGCGTGCCCATCTCCGCCCTGGACCGCGCCACATTCACCCCCCTCCTCGACGCCATGGCCGAGCGCCTCTGGGCCGCCCCATCCATCATCGCGCCTGAGCCCTGACACCGGACCAGGCCCCGCACATGGCGCCCATGGCCGGGCGGAACCGCCCCACGGCAAGGGACTTCGAGCGCCACAATCCGTTGCCCCCGCGCGGGCTTGAGGTTTCCACGTCGCACGCGGTAAGCTACCCCCCGGTTCAACAAGGAACACTGCATCATGCGGAAACAGCCATTCATACCCCTCTGCGCCGTCATCCTTCTTTGCTGCGTCCTTGGCCCGCTTCCCGCCTATTCCGAAGGCGGCGATCCGCTCAGCGAAGCCCGCGCCAACATCGAACGCGCCCACCAGGAACTCGAAGGCGCCTTCTCCGCCAAGAAACGCGGCGACCTCGACGCCGCCAAACGCTACCAGCAGGAGACCATGCGCCTGCTTCGCGAAGCCCGCGCACTCTATCTCGAATTCCTCGACAGCCACCCCGGCGACGTCGCCGTGACCCTCGAATACGCCGACCTGCTCGCCCAAACCGGCGACTTCGACCTCGCCGCCGAGTG
>JAFGTL010000627.1 GCA_016934125.1 Candidatus Hydrogenedentota bacterium | reverse complement strand
GGCTTGGGTTCCGGCTTGGGTTCCGGCTTGGGTTCCGGCTTGGGCTCGGGTTTCGGTTTCGGTTTCGGTTTCGGTTTCGGCTTCGGTTCGGGTTTGGGTTTGGGTTTGGGGGGCTCGGGTTTCGGCTCGGGCTTGGGCTCCGGCTTCGGCTCCACCACCTCTTTCTTCGGCGGAACCGGTTCCGTAACCAGGCTGACTTGGTGAATCTGAGGCTGAACAATCTCCCTCTGCCGCCGGATGTGCTGCGTCAGGCCGAACGCGAGTATGACGTGCAACAACACAGACACAACCACGGCCCATCGCAACGGCGACGGGTTGGAGAGTCCATATCCGTATCGATCTTTGTCGTGTCCCATCTCTTCCCGGGAATCTCACCAAGCGGCCGTTCCGCCCTGTGGCCGGGCCACCCGCCCCGCTTCGCGAGCATGGTACCGCACGGGCCGGGGCAAGTCAAAGCATCGCCCGCCTGGGCTTGGCGGCACGACCAAACCTGGCACAACATATGGAAATCGGCCTGTGGCGCGCCACAACGTGTGCTGTGTCGCCGGGCACCCGGCCTCCCATAGTCCACCCGTTGTAGTTATCCCTTGACAAGCCCCGAAGTTTCGACATGCTCCCCCTGCCCGCCCGGCGCCGTCCTCTTGCGCGGTAGACACGCCCCGGCGCTTCGGCTAGAATACGGCCGTGTCTGTTGAAGCATTTGTTCAGAACGACAGCCGCCATCTCGAGCGGCGTCTCACCAGCATCTACTCGCGATGCCTGGCGTGGTATCTGCTGGCCGTCGCCATCCTGTGGCTGACGGGCATCGAGGGGATCTACAGCCACCCCACGCCGTTCTATGCCTATCTCATGCCGGCGTTTACGACGATCCTGATCCCCGCGGCGGTACTCGCCCTCATGTGGCTGGCCTATCTCATCTGGCAGAACGCGCTGTTCCCGTTGTCGCCGCGCCGCAAGGGTCTCACGGCGGCCGGTGTGGCGCTGTGGGTGGCCGCCGTGGGCCTGATCGGCTGGGGGGTGTGGCGTCAGGCCGGCGCAGAGGGCCAGTCTGTGGCCGCCGTGCTGGCAGAGGTGTGGCGCTCGCTCCGGTGGCACCTGCTGGCCCTGGCCGTGTTCCTGGCGTCCCTGGGCGGCTGGTGGTGGGCGATGACACACGTCCCGTGGTTCGAGAACGAGCTGCCCAAACGCGCCCGGCGATGGATGCTCACGGGCCTCATCGCCTTCAGCATCGTGTTTCCCTGTTCGGTGGCCATGATCCGCGACGGGGCGGCCGGCATCACGGCGGCCTATGATCGCTACCAGCACGAGTACGTGAACGATATCGGCCAGGGCGGCAGTATCCGCGGCCTGTTCCGCGACTACGTCAAGATGCACCCCTACCTCTCGACACACGCCAAGGTGCACCCGCCCGGCCCGATCGTCATCCTGTGGATCCTGTCCTTCATCGCCGGCCGGGGCGCCCTGGGCCTGTCGCTCGCGACGATCGCCTTTGGCAGCCTCGCCATCATCCCCCTCTACTTCTGGGCGCGCGATCTCACGAACACGCGCACCGCACTAACCTGCTGCTTCCTCTACGCCCTCATGCCGTCCATTGTGTTGTTCACGGCCACGAGCGCCGACATCACCTTCATGCCCTTCACGCTGACGACGCTGTTCCTGTTCTGGCGCGCGATCCACCGGCGCTCGGTGCTCTACGCCGCAGCGGCGGGCGCGCTCTACGCGGTGCTCTCGCTCATCTCCTTCTCGCTGATCGGCTTGGGCGCCCTCTTCGCCCTGGTTGGGTTGTGGCGGCTGCGCGCGCCCGGCCTGCGGCTGTCCGTCGTGCAGACGGCCCTCGTGATGGCCGCCGCGTTCCTGCTCACCCATCTCGCAATCCGCCTGTGGACGGGCTTCGACGTGATCGCCTGTTTCCACGCGTGCAAGGCCCAGTTCGATCAGGATCAGTTGAATCTCGACATCTTCGCGCCGCGTTATCCGGGCTGGGTATATCGATTCTTCAACCCGGCCTGCTGGTTATTCTTCGCGGGCATTCCCGTGTCGGTGCTCTTCATCTGGCGGCTCGCCCGGCCCGATGCGGACACCAAGGCCCTGTTCCTCGTGTTTGCGGGCACGCTGATCGTTCTCGATATCCTGTATCTGGCGCGGGGCGAGGGCGAACGCTCCGCCATGTACATCCTCCCGTTCATGGCCCTGCCCGCCGCGCACCTCCTGGATCGAATCGGGCTGGCCGCCCGTTCCTGCCGGCCCATGCTCGTGACGTTTGCGTTCTTGGCCGTTCAAACCTGGCTGATCGAGACGTGGCTCTACACGTACTGGTGACACGCCTCCGGGGGAATCATGTGGCAAGGTAAGCGCGTCTCGGTGGTGTTTCCCACCTACAACGAAAAGGACTCCATTCGCGGCGCCATCGAAGACTTCTTCGCCGCCGCCCCCGTCGACGAGATCGTCGTCGTCAACAACAACGCCGCCGAAGGCACCGACGACGAGGTGCGCCCGACCGCGGCCCGCCTCGTCCACGAGTCGCTCCAGGGTTACGGCCACGCCATCTGGCGCGGCCTCGCCGAGGCCACCGGCGATGTCCTGATTATCGCCGAGCCCGACGGCACCTTCTCGGGCCACGACGTCGCCAAGCTCCTCGCCTACAGCGATGACGTGCCCGTCGTGTTCGGCACCCGCACCCAGCGGGAACTCGTGTGGGAAGGCGCCAACATGGGCTTCCTGCTCAAATGGGGCAACTGGGCCGTCGGCAAGATGATGGAGTTCCTCTTCAACACCACCCTGCTCACCGATGTCGGATGCAGCATGCGCCTGTTCCGCCGCGAGGCCTACGAGCGCATCGCGCCCCAGTTCTCCGTGGGCGGATCGGCCTTCGGCCCGCAACTCATGCTGCTCACCATCCTGAACGGCATCCCCTTCATCGAGATCCCCGTCAACTACAAGAGACGCGTCGGCACCTCGTCCGTCACCGGCAACAAGTTCCGCGCTGCCCTCCTCGGCACGGAGATGATCTTCATGATCCTCGGCTACCGCCTCTTGTCCTGGTTCGGCTGGCGGCCCAAGGCCGGCGCCAATCCGTACGCGCCGGGGGACGCGGCCCCGTGAGCCCGCCGGACGGGCCTGCGGCACCGCCCGCACCGGCCTTGTGCGGCGAGCGGCTCGTCCTCGCCTACGCCCTGTGCACCGCCCTCTATCTCGGCGCGATGTGGGCCGTCACCGCCGCCGGGTTTCAGCCCACCCCGGATCATTTCACCCCCTTCTACGCCCGGCTCGATCCGCTCTTCGCGACGCCCGCCGAGGCCCCGGCCGCACTGGCCCTGATGTGGTTCGCCTACCTGCTCGTCCGGTGGGCGTTGGCGCCGGGCGCCCGGTTCGGCGCGGGCCGCGCGGCCGTCACGGCGCTGGCCGCGGGCGCGGTGCTGTCCGTCTTCATCGCGGCGTGGCGATCCGACGTCGAGGGGCAAGCCAGCCGGTTCGTCATCGCAGGCGCGATCACCCTCCGCCTGTTGCTCCGGCACCTGCCACCCATCGCCCTCGGGGCGGCCCTGGCCGCCGGCACCCACTGGTTCCTCCGCAAGGACGACGGCGCGGAGTGCGCGCCCCATTCGACGACGGCCTTCCTCATCGCCCTTATCGCGTTCGCGTTCGTGTTC
>JAFGTL010000626.1 GCA_016934125.1 Candidatus Hydrogenedentota bacterium | reverse complement strand
GTCCCTCCGGGGCGCGCAGTCCGGGGCGCGCACTCCGGCGCGCTTTGTGGGGCGCTCGTTCGGTGGCAGCCGCGGTTCTCTCGTGGGGTCATGGGAGAAGATCAACGCGGAGGGCGCGAAGGACGCGGAGGGTGCGCGGAGAGGAACACCGGACACGGAGCGGGGCCGATTTGTGGGGCCTTCATGTGTGTGGTGCGGTTCCACGAGGGCACCGCCGTCTTGGCACATGTCGCCAGAATGGGCCGCGGCGCCCGCTCCGTGTGCCCAGTGGCACCGTGTGCGGCCAGTCTGAGGGATCGCCTCACACTGAGCCGCGGAGTCGGCAGGCCTCATGGGCGGCAGCCGGGGCGGGCGGGGGCGGTTGGGCTAGGCGCGGGGGGCGTCGCGGCGGTCGCGGGGAGCGCCGCCTTTGCCGCGGATGCCGAGGAGGAAGTGGAAGAGGCCTTTGAACATGGCGCGGTGGGCGGGCCAGTTCGAGAAACCGTGGTGGCGCACCTGCCAGTAGAAGGTGCGGAGGATGGTGGGGGCTTTGAGCAGGATGCGGGGGAGGCGGCCGTAGCGGAAGAGGCAGATGAGGCGGTTGCGGGTGAAGAAGTAGGTGATGAAGGGCGAGATCCGGCCGGTGGTCTGGCCGTGGGCGTGGATGACTTCGGCGGCCCCCACCGTCAGCAGGTTCCAGCCGGCGTCGGCGTAGCGCAGGCAGAGGTCGTAGTCTTCCCAGTTGGTGAAGAGGGACTCGTCGAACAGGCCTGCCTGGCGCACGGTCTCGGCCCGGAGCAGGATGGCGCAGGCCGGGGCAAAGGCGGTCTCGACGGTGTCGCAGTGCTGGGAGCCGGCGGGTTGCCCGTCGTCGGGGTGGCGGTGCTGGGCGGTATGGCGGTCGATTGTGCCGGTGTAGAACTGGACGCGCCGCTCGGGGCCGGGATAGAGGAGGAGGGCCGTGGCGAATCCGGCGTCGGGGTGCTGTTCCATGGCCTCGACGAGGTGGGGGATGGCGTCGGCGTGGACGATGGTGTCGTTGTTGAGGAAGAAGGCGTAGTCGGCGCCGAGTTGGAGGGCGCGTTCGATGCCGCGGTTGGCGCCGCCGGTGAAGCCGGTGTTATCGCTGAGTTGGACGGTTTCGAGGCCGGGGAACTGCTCTTCGAGCACGGGCGCACAGGGCGGCTCCGAGCCGTTGTCGACGACGACGACGGCCCGGAGCGGATAGTGCGATGCGAGCAGGGAGCGGACGCACGCGGCGGTCATCTCGGTGTCGTTCCACGTGAGTACGACGGCCACGACGCAGGGGCGCTGGTTCTTTTCGGGGGGCGTATCGGCGGGGGCGGCCACCTATTGCAGCACTCCGCCGGTGTTGGAACTGGTTACCATGCGCTGGTAGCGTTTGAGCCAGCCGGTGAGGTGCCGATCGGGCGGCGCGCTGAGTTTTTTGCGGCGGGCTTCGAGTTCCGCGTCGGACAGGCGGACGTTGAGGGTCCGGGCGGGGATGTCGATCTCGATGATGTCGCCGTTTTGAAGCAGGGCGATGGGGCCGCCGTCGGCCGCTTCGGGGCTGACATGGCCGATGCAGGCGCCCCGGGTGCCGCCGGAGAACCGGCCGTCGGTGATGAGGCTCACCTTGGTGCCGAGGCCCATGCCCATGACGGCGGACGTGGGCGAGAGCATCTCCTTCATGCCGGGGCCGCCGCGGGGGCCTTCATAGCGGATGATGATCACGTCGCCTTCTTTGATGCGGCCGCCCAGAATGCCTTCCATGGCCTCGGCTTCGGATTCGAACACGACGGCCGGGCCGGTATGGGTGAGGATCTCTTTGCTGACGCCCGCCTCTTTGATGACGGCGCCATCGGGCGCGAGGTTGCCGAAGAGGATGGCGAGTCCGCCGGTGGGGCTGTAGGGGGCGTCGACGGACTTGATGACCTCGGGATTCTTCGAGGCCACGCCGGCGATGTTCTCGCCGAGGGTTTTCTGGGTGACGGTGGGGCAGTCGAGGTGGAGCGAGCCGTCTTTCTTGGCCAGTTCCGCGAGGATGGCCGTGACGCCGCCCGCCGCGTCCACGTCTTCGACGTGCCAATGGATGGACGGGGACACTTTGCAGATGTTGGGGACGCGGGCCGAGACTTCGTTGATCCGCTCGAGGGGGTACTTGATGCCGGCTTCATTGGCGACAGCGAGGGTGTGGAGGACGGTGTTCGTCGAGCCGCCCATGGCCATATCGAGGGCGAGGGCGTTGTCCACGGCCTCCGGCGTGACGATGTCGCGGGGTTTGAGATCGGCTTCGATGAGCGGGATGATCTGCTTCGCGGCGCGGCGCACGAGGTCGCGGCGTTCCTGGGTGATGGCGAGGATGGTGCCGTTGCCGGGCAGGGCGAGGCCGAGGGCCTCGCACAGGCAATTCATGCTGTTGGCCGTGAACATGCCCGAACACGAGCCGCAGCCCGGGCAGGCGTTCCGCTCGAGGTCGGCGAGTCCTTCATCGCTGAGATCGCCCTTCTTGTACGCGCCGACACCCTCGAACACGGTGATCAGATCGACCACCTTGCCGTCCTTGGTTTTGCCCGCCGCCATGGGCCCGCCCGACACGAAGATGGCCGGGATGTTGCAGCGCACCGCGGCCATGAGCATGCCGGGGATGATCTTGTCGCAGTTGGGGAT
>JAFGTL010000625.1 GCA_016934125.1 Candidatus Hydrogenedentota bacterium | reverse complement strand
CTGCGGCCCAGCCTCTACGGCGCCCAGCATCCCATCGCGGTGGTTCCCGCCGAGCCGGAAGAGCGCGCCGAGGCGGAGTATCTCGTGGTCGGGCATTGCTGTGAGAGCGGCGACGTGTTGACGCCCGCGCCCGATAACCCCGAGGGCCTGCAGCCCCGCTCGCTGATCGAGACGCGCCCCGGCGACCTTGTCGTCATTGGGGGGGCGGGCGCTTACTGCGCGGCCATGGCGTCGAAGAACTACAACTCGTTTCCCGAAGCCCCCGAGTTGCTCGCAACGCGCACCGGGGCTTTCCGCCTGATCCGGAAACGGCAGACGATCGATCAGATCACCGCCAACGAGATCATCGAGTAGACTCTCAGAACCCGTCCTCGAGCTCGACGCCTTCATCGCCCTCGACGATGTCTGCAACGGAAACCCGATCTTCCTCGATCAGGTTGATCGTGTACGGCTCAGGAACGAAATTGCCCTCCGCTCCCCGCAGCACGCTCACCACCGGCCGATCAATCGCGTCCCCGTTGCTGTGCACCACCTTGGCGATTTCCCCCGTGCTGAGCCGCACCAGGCTCCCCAGCGGATACAGCGACAGACACTTCAGCAGCCCGCGCACCACCTTGGGGTCGAACCGCCCCTTGCTCGCCTGCCGGATCATCTGCTCCATGGCCCGATACGGGTGGTATGCCCTGCGCCACGGCCGATGGCTTGTCAACGCATCGTACACATCCGCCACCGCCGCGATCGACGCGTATCGGTGGATCATCTGC
The DNA here is from genome assembly GCA_016934125.1 of Candidatus Hydrogenedentota bacterium. Taxonomy (GTDB): domain Bacteria; phylum Hydrogenedentota; class Hydrogenedentia; order Hydrogenedentales; family SLHB01; genus JAFGTL01. The sequence goes on along the minus strand of JAFGTL010000625.1, from coordinate 4,600 downwards.
CGATCCCGCCGCCGTGGATACCCCGTCCCGTCCGGCCGCTCGTGGTTCTGATACACCACATAGCGCGTCGTTGACGGCAACCCCTGCATTCGCTCGACGGCGTACAATGCCAGTACCGCATGCTTCTGGATGTCGACGAACTCCACCGGCGACAGCACGCGCGGCGCGTTCACGATCTGCTCCGGCACCATCGCCATCCCCAAGTCTTGGAGTAGCGCCGCGACGCCGATGTCATGCACTTGATTCGCGTTGTATTGCATCGCCGTCGCGATGTTCATCGACAAGACGGCCACGTTCATCGAATGCGTGTAGAGGTAGTCACCCCCGCTCTTCAGGTTCGTCAGGTTGATCAACAGGCTCCGATCCGCCTGAAAGGCCCCCATGACCTTGCCAACCACGGCCGTGGCCTCGTCGGCCACGAAATCCTCCCCGACCTCGCCCCTCACGATGCGCTGCGCGAACTGCACGCCCTCGTCGCGCGCCGCATGCCACTCCTTGAGACGCTGTTCCGTCCGATCCGTCTGCAGGCTCGAATCGACGCGCTCCTCGAGCGCCTCGCCCGTCGGCGCCACGTCCAGTTCCACCTCCTCGGACAGCGACTTGTCGACCTGCGCCTGCAAGACCTCCGCAAACCGTTCTGCAATCTGACGATAGTCCGATAACGGCTGAGCCGTCTCATACTTCAAAATATCTGACGCGTTCCACTCACCTAGGTAGACGTGCTCGACGCCTGAACGCACCAGCGAGGCAACCATCTCGTGAGTGAGCCGGTTGCCCTGGGCCAGCAACAGCTTCTTCCGCCTGTCGTAGAGCGGGCCGTTGAGGCTTTCCCCGGGCTTCAGTGTGCGGACCGTGATCCGTTCCATGACTCAAGTCTCCAGCGGACGAACTCCCCCCTCGCATACTATAGTCGGATTATCCGAATTTGTAAAGAGAATACCTCCGCCCGCCATGGGCGCCTCGACGCCCCCGCCCGGGCCCTTCCCGCCCGCAAGCCGCCCCCGCTGGCGCCGCCTTCCACATCCGCACTCCCGTCCAGCGCAAGACGATCCCCATGCCATGGCATTTGCATCCTATTCAGGCACAATATCCTGTGCGCAACTGGCCCCAATCCGCCCACCCGGCACGATCTCGCTTTTGCCCGATGGGTCTGGTATCATCACAGTGTCAGTCTCTACGGGCGCAGCCGGATGGCTGCCGCCTTTCGGGTAGTCGCCTGCTGAATCGTCCGGACCTCGCAGACCGGCGCAAGGCCGGTGGAAGAGACAGGCTCTTCTGCCGCGCGGAGGTACCTATGCGAAACTGCCGTTCCCAGTTCCTCGCCCTGTTTCTGTTCCTGGCGGCCGCGTTTCTGGTGCTGACCAACGGCTTCACGGCGCGCATCGCTGCCCAGGGCAACGAGGTCGACGTGATCTCCGAGATCGCGCCCATCGGCGAGGTGCTTGACGAGATCCTGAGGAACTACGTCCGCGAACCCGATACCGCCCACGTGGTCGAAGGGGCCCTCATCGGCATGATGAACGCCCTCGACGAGCACAGCTCGTACATCTCTGCCGAGTTCTATCAGGAAATGACTGAGGAGACCTCCGGCGAGTTCGAGGGCATCGGCATCTCGATCCATCTCGATGAGCAGAAGAACATCGCCGTTCATCACCCCATCCCCGGCTCGCCCGCCTGCCGGGCCGGTATCCTCGGCGGCGACATCATCTTCAAGATCGACGGCGTCGCCACCAAAGGAATGAGCCTCGATGAGGCCGCCGACCGCATCCGCGGGCCCCGGGGCACCATCGTCACCCTCAGCGTCCTTCGCTCCTTCGAAAACCCCGATCTTGCCCCCGAACTGCTCGATATCGAGGTCAAACGCGGCAAGATCCCCCTCGAAAGCATCGCTGAATTCCGCCTGCTCGAAGGGGGGATCGGCTACATCCGCGTCACCGATTTCAAGAAGCCGACCGCCGACGAGATCGCCGGGCATATCGCCACCCTCGAAGAGCAGGGCATGAAGTCCCTCGTGCTCGACCTGCGCTGGAATCCCGGCGGCCTGCTCACCTCCTCGCAGGAGGTGTGTTCGCTCTTCCTCCCGCGCAACACCCTTGTGACCTACACCAAGGCGCGCGACCTTTCCTCGGGCGACCTCACCGAGGACATGCGCCTCTTCACCGACCGCGAACCCGTGCTCGCCCCGTCCGTTCCCATCATCCTCCTTGTCAACGAGCACACCGCCAGTTCCTCCGAGATCGTCACCGGCGCGCTCCAGTTCTGGCGCCGCGCCATCGTGGTCGGCACCAAGACCTACGGCAAAGGAAGCGTTCAGACTCTCATTGAACTCCACCGGCCCGCCGGCGCGGCCCTCCGCCTTACCACCGGCCTCTACTACACGCCCGCCGACGTCACCATCGATAACGAGGGCATCAAACCCGACGTCGAGGCCCCCATGGCCCTCGAGCAGTGGGCCCGCCTGCTTCAGCAGATGCGCGATTCCTACGTGGACGACCCCGCCATGCAGAACCAGCAGAACCACGGGGCGGCCACCGGAAACGAGAAGACTTCGACCACCATCGACGACGTGCAGTTGATGCGCGCCATCGAGATCCTGAACGAAGACCAACTGTTCGAGAACCTGCTCGAGAAGTACCACAAGGATACCAGCGAGACTCAGGTGGCGGCCGCCGAGTCGTCCAAGGAAGCGGTTCACTGAAGATGCGCCCCGACCAGCGCGCCGACAACGAACTCCGCCCCGTCTCATTCCAGCGCGGCTACACCAAGTACGCCGAGGGCGCCGTGCTGGCCGCCTTCGGCGACACCCAGGTGCTCTGCACCGCCACCGTGCAGGACACCGTGCCCGGGTTCCTGCGGAACTCCGGGCAAGGCTGGGTTACGGCCGAATACGCCATGCTCCCCCGCAGCGCCGGTGAGCGCGTGTCCCGCGACGCCGTCCGCAAAGGGCGCGCCCTCGAGATCAGCCGCCTCATCGGCCGTTCCCTCCGCAATGTCGTCGAACTCACCGCCCTCGGCGAACGCCAGATCCTCATCGACTGCGATGTGATCCAGGCCGATGGCGGCACGCGAACCGCCGCCATCACGGGCGCTTACCTCGCCCTTCACGATGCGCTCCAGCACCTCGTCGACCAAGGCGCCCTTCCGCAGTTGCCCCTGCTCGGCCAGTGCGCCGCGGTCAGCGTCGGCGTGGTCGAAGGCGAGCCCCGCCTCGATTTGTCCTACGAAGAGGACGCCGCAGCCGACGTCGACATGAACCTCGTCATCCGCAGCGATGACGCCATCATCGAGATCCAGGGGTGTGCCGAAGGCGACGCCTTCCCGAAATCCATGCTCGACCAACTCGTCGACTTGGGCATGCACGGTGCCCGCATCCTGTTTGACATCCAGCGCAAGGCCCTCGCCGGTGCGTGACGCCCTCCTGCTCGCGACCGGCAACCGCCACAAAGTGGCCGAGATCCAGCAGATTCTCCAAGGCCTCTCCCTCGCGATCGCCTGTCTCGCCGATTTCCCCCCGATCGACGCCCCCGTCGAGGACGGGCACACCTTCGAGGAGAACGCCCGCAAGAAGGCCGTCTACTACAGCCGCCATCTCCGCGCCCGGTGCATCGCCGAAGACTCCGGCCTCGTCGTCGACGCCCTGAACGGCGCCCCCGGCGTGTTCTCCGCGCGCTACGCCGGCCCCGGCGCCACCGACGACAAGAACAACGCCAAGCTCCTCGACGCCTTGGCCGGTGTGCCCAAGTCGCAGCGCACCGCCCGCTATGTCTGCTGCGCCGTGCTGGCCGGCCCGGCCGGCATCCTCCACACCGAGACCGGCACTGTCGAGGGGTGCATCGCCCTCGCACCCCGCGGCACCAACGGCTTCGGCTACGACCCCCTCTTCATCCCTGAAGGCCACACGCGCACCTTCGGCGAACTCGATCCCGCCGTCAAACAGGCCATCAGCCACCGGGCCGACGCGTTCCATAAGTTCCGCGCCTACCTGGAATCGGTGCCATGAAACGGCTCGCACCCGATCCCGATGGCATCGCAGAAGCCGCCGAAGCCCTCCGGCGCGGCGCCATCGTCGCCTATCCCACGGAAACCGTCTACGGCCTCGCCGTCGATCCCTTCCAGGAAGACGCCCTCCGCCGCCTGTTTGCCGCCAAACAGCGCGATCCCCAGCACCCCATCCTCCTCATCATCGCCGATGAGTCCCAACTGCCCCCTGTTGTCGCCCGCGTGAGCCCCCGCGCACACGCCTACGCCCGCGCCTTCTGGCCCGGCCCCCTCAGTCTCGTGCTGCCCAAGGCCCCCGGGCTGTCCGCCCTGGCCGCCGCCGGCACCGACACGATCTGCGTCCGCTGTCCCGGCTCACCCATCGCCCGGGATCTATGCCGCCGCTTCGGCGCCGCCCTCACCTCTACCTCGGCCAACCTGTCCGGTGAACCGGCCGCCCGTTCCCTCGACGAGATCCGCCTGCCCGGCATCGAGCTCGGGCTCGATGGCGGCCTCCTGCCTGAGAGCGCCCCCTCCACCGTGTTTGACCCCGAAACGGGCCAGTTGTACCGCGAAGGCGCCATCCCCGTTGCCCGCCTTCAGTCCGTCCCGCACGAATGAG
>JAFGTL010000624.1 GCA_016934125.1 Candidatus Hydrogenedentota bacterium | reverse complement strand
GGCCGGGGAAGAACAGATATCCAACCTCGTCCTCGACCGCCTCGTTTTCGTCCGGCAGCGAGGCCCGATCCAGATAGCGGATATGGGCCGGGGCCGGCACGCGCGCCAGAAGCCGCCGGAACCAGTCGGGCCCGGCTGCCGGGATCTTGTTCTGTTCGAGCCAGGTCTTGCCCTGCCAGGTTTCGCCGGGGAAGAAGGCGAATTCGCCCGTCTCGTGAAGCCGACTCAAGGCCAGCACGCCCCGGGGTTCGCCGTCCTCCTCAGCGATGACGAAGAACGGGGGCCGCTGGAAGGCCTGCTGGAAACAGGCCCTTACCGGCCACAAGTCGAACAGGCAACGGGGCGTACGAAGGTGAGTCCAGAGCCGTTCGCATTCCTCGATATCGACGCAGACACGTGTCGCGGCCATGACGTGCTCAGTGCCGCAAGGTGACCTGAAGGACGCACCGGCGGCCGCCGAAGAACTGCTGGGCGAAGTCGCGAACCAGCTCTGGATCGTAAGGTTTGCAGCTGAACACATCCAGGTAGGTGGTGTTGGTGAGATTGGCGAAATGGGCCGAGATGAGGGAGGTTTCGATGAGCTGCGTCATCGAGTATCCGGCCACCACCTCGCTCTCGCCGAAATGAACGACCTGCGTCTCTCCGAACCGCTTCATCTCGATCAAGTCGCACAACTCCACCACGAACCGGCGGATCTCATCTGCGTCGCGGATGGTCTCGGGATTGCAGTCATAGATGTCGATGGCGGAGGCCATGCCCCATACCTTCTGGGCCTTGGCCGCCTCCAGGTAACGTTGGCCCTCGGAAGGGCACTCCAATACGGCTGCTGCTTGCATCTACACGTTCTCCTACCGTTCCTTGTTAGCGTTGTTCTTGAGACGTGGCTTGTCCGGCCCGGTACGCCCGGGCGGCTTCGTGAGCGGGGCGGCGCCGGATGCGTAACGCCCCGTTGGGCCCTCTTGAATCGACCCATTGAGGATGGTCAATCATCGTCTCTTCGCCCCCGGCGCATCCGCGCTCCTGGTTTCGTGACGCGGACTTCGCACTCGTGAAGGGCCGTCTTCTCCTTCTCCGTCGTACCACCGGGCCATGCGGTTCCTCGATACCCTGCCATTGTCTCGCTCGCACCGGGCTTGCGACACGCTGTCCGTGCTCGCGAACAAGGCGGCATCCCGTTCTCTTGACGGAGAGCAATTCCCGTGCCCGGCCCAGTTCCTGCCCGCCCAGTCCACGGGGTTGGCGCTTCAGCCTCCGATGAGCAAGTCAGATCGCGCCCACATTCCGGGCTCCATCTGGCTGCTGGCCCTTCCCCGTGCCAGTTGCGGACCCTCGAAGAAAGTACTTGCCATGGATAGTCGGATCGCGCATAATCAGAGCGTTGAATACCGGAAAACGGCGGGATGTGTATTTGAATACCGATCGCGGGCGATTTCCAGCTCCGCGGCCTGCGCCAGAGCCCGGACACTGAGCCCGCAGGGGCGGCCGATCGCGGTTCTCGCCCCGTCTTTAGGGCCATCCGGCCCGATTTGGCGCGGCGACTCGATTCGGCATCTGCTTGCCGAAAAGGAGGGTTCGTCTATGCTGATTCGTCTGGTGCTCGCCATCAAGGACAAGCGCCTGGAGGAATACCTCAAGCGGCGTTTTGAACTGGGCGACGTCCGCATCGAGAGCCACGGCCATCTGAGCCTTCCCTGGCAGCGCGTGATGCGCAGTTGCGGCGATATCATGGTGATCAGCGAGTCCCTGATCCCCGGCAACACAGAAACCGGTATTATTATGCTGAATGACCTGCCCGAGACCCCGACCACGGTCATTCTGCAGGAGAGTTCGTCCTCTGAGGAGCAGGCCCGCTTCGTAGCCGCCGGGGCCGACGTCGTCCTCAATTCGCGTATCCCCCGGGAGAGTCTTGCGGCCGCCATCGAGACGGTTCTCGAGTCGCGCCGTCAGTTCATGGCGGGGCGGCACGGCAAGAAGGGCGTCAGCCCGCGTATGGCGGACTTCGCCCTCAAGAGCGAGACGATGCGGGTGTTCGTGGAGGAGGTGCGCCAAGTCATGTCCAGCAGTTCGCCGCTGCTGTTGCTTGGCGAAACCGGGGTGGGCAAGGAACACCTCGCCAAGGCCATCCATGCCGAGAGCGCCCGTTCGGGCGGCCCGTTCGTCGCCGTGAACGCGGCCGGCCTGCCCGAACAGCTTCTGGAGAGCGAGTTGTTCGGGCACATGGAGGGGGCCTTCACGGGCGCCGTGCGGACGCGACGCGGCGCCTTCGAACTGGCACACCGGGGCACCTTCTTTCTCGACGAGATCGGCGAGATGCCCTACCACCTCCAGGCCAAGCTCCTGCGCGCGCTGCAGGACTACGAGATCCGGCCCGTGGGCAGCGAGGATCCGATTTTGGTGGATGTGCGCGTGATCGCGGCGACGAACCACGATCTCGAGGAGGAGATCCTCCAGAACCGGTTCAGGAAGGATCTCTACTACCGGTTGAGCGTGATCACGCTGACGCTCCCGCCGCTGCGCGAACGGAAGGAAGACATCCCCGAGTTGGCGCTGCGCTTCCTTGAGCACTACCGCGTGCGAGTGGGGCGTTCCATCGCCGGGATCTCTGAGGCCGCCATGGAGGCCCTGTGCTCCTACGACTGGCCAGGCAACACCCGTGAGCTGATCAATATCATCGAGCGCGCGACGATCCTCTGCCGGGGGAACAAGATCACCCTCGAGGATCTGCCCCAGGCGTTTCTCGAACGCGAATCCCGGGCGCCGAGGCCGGCGGCGTCCGCCTTCGACGGCTCGAACTGGACGGGCATGAGCCTGCACGACGTGAAGCAGGAGGTGATGGGGCAAGTCGAACGCGCGTATCTGGAGGCGGTGCTTCGCGACTGCCGCGGGCGTGTGGGCGAGGCGGCCAAGCGCGCCGGGATCCATCCTCGGGGCTTGTACAACAAGATGAAGCAACTCGGGCTTCGCAAGGAGGACTTCAAGCAGTAGCGGCCCGCCCGGCTCGATCCCCGGCGGCCCGGATGGCTGAACGCCGGGCCGCTACGCTACACGGCGGCGCAACGCTTCTGATCGCGCTTGCGGCCCTCGACGTCGAGAATCGCCTTCCGCACGCGCACGCTCTTGGGCGTGACTTCAACCAACTCGTCTGCGGCGATCCACTCGAGGCAGGCGTCGAGCGTCAACAGGCGCGGCACGTCCAGCCCGGGGCTGTGATCCTTGCCGGAGGCGCGGTGGTTTGTGAGGGCCTTGCGTTTGGTGGGATTGCAGGCGAGATCGCCGGGACGCGAGTTCTCACCGACAATCATGCCGGCGTACACGGGATCCATGGGCGAGACGAAGAGCGTGCCCCGTTGCTGCAGGTTCTCGAGGCTGTAGGCCGTCACGAGGCCCGTATCCATGCTGATCAGGGAGCCGCGGCTGCGGATCGTCACGTGGCCGCACCAGGGCTCGTAGCCGGTGAACCGGGACGCCATGATGCCCAGGCCGCGCGTGTCGGTGAGAAACTCGCTACGGTATCCGATGAGGCCGCGTGTGGCGATCGTGAACTCGAGGCGAAGCAGGCCCGCGCCGTTGTTCTGGATGTTGACGAGTTGTCCCTTGCGCTGCGCGAGTTTCTCGATCACCGTGCCCTGGAACTCGATCGGGATGTCGATGATGAGTTCCTCGAAGGGTTCGAGCAGTTCCCCGTCGTGGCCGCGGCGCGTGATGATCTCCGGCTGCGAGACGCAGAACTCCATGCCTTCGCGGCGCATCTCCTCGATGAGAATGGCCAAGTGGAGTTCGCCGCGGCCGGACACCTTCATGGCATCGCTTCGGCCGGCGTCCTCGACGCGCAGCGCGACATTGGTGCGGAGTTCGCGTTCGAGTCGCGTCTTGAGCTGGCGCACCGTCACGGCGGTCCCGTCTTGCCCGGCGAAGGGGCCGTTGTTGACGAGGAACAGCACGGAGACCGTGGGTTGCTCGATGTCCAGCGGGGGCCGTGCACAGTCTTCGAGGCCCGGTGCGGAGATCGTGTCGCCGATACTGAGGGCCTCCGGGCCGGCGATCGTGACGATGTCGCCCGCACTCACTTCATCGCACGGCACGGACTCGAGGCCCCGCGTCACCCAGAGGTATGTGCTACGGCCGGCTTCGGTGCCAACCACCTCCCAGTCGCCGTGCACCCCCTCGCGCGTCGGGAACCACTCGGCCCCCCTGCGGCGCGTGGTGGTGCGGACGATCGGCTCGCCCCTGCGGAGTCGCCCCTGAAGGACGCGCCCTGTGCCGGCGCGGCCGATGTGATCGCGCCAACCCAGGGTGCTCACCTGCATCAGAAACGGCGCGTCGGCGTCGCCTCCCGGCGCGGGCACCTCCTGGATGATCGTCTTGAAGAGGGCCTGCATGCCCTCGTGCGGCTCGGTGTCGAGATCGCGCACGAGCCACCCGTGCAACCCCGAGCCGTAGAGCACGGGGAAGTCGCACTGCTCGTCGGTGGCGCCCAGTTCGACAAACAGATCGAAGGTCTTGTCCAAGGCGCGGGCCGGCTCGGCACTGGGCCGATCGACCTTGTTCACGAGGACGATGGGCCGCAGCCCAAGCCGCAGCGCCCGCATGAGCACGTAACGTGTCTGGGGCATGGGGCCTTCGTTGGCGTCGACGAGCAGCAGCACGGAATCCACCATGGACAGAACGCGCTCGACTTCGCCGGAGAAATCGGCGTGGCCCGGCGTGTCGATGATGTTGATGAGGTGCCCGTCCCATTCGACCGCGCAGTGCTTCGAGCGGATCGTGATGCCTCGTTCGCGTTCGAGCTCATTGTTGTCCATGATCCGGGTGGCCACCCGCGCATTGTCTCGAAAGACGTGGGCCGCCCGGAAGATGCTGTCGATCAGCGTGGTCTTGCCGTGGTCGATGTGGGCGATAATCGCTACATTGCGGATCTTGTCGGCGGACGCCATAGCGGGCTGTATCCTCGTTGGAACGCTGTCTTCATGGGGACGACCATGGATGAACGTGACGAACCCTCAACGGGCGCGTGCCGGCCGGTGGCGGCGGCTGCCGCCGTGCCGTCTCTGACTGGTGGGCGCGTCGCCCCGAGCCCGCTGAGTGCTCGATCGCACAGGCACGGCGCCGTCCCATTCCTCGCGAGGGAGCGCCTTGCCCAGTGCCCGCTCGATCGCGCCCAGGGCTTGGTGATCGTCGGGGCATACGAAGGTGATGGCATCGCCTTCCGCGCTGGCCCGGGCCGTGCGCCCGATACGATGGATGTAGTCATCCGACGAATTGGGGATGTCGTAGTTGACGACGTGCGTGATCCCTTCGACATCCAGTCCGCGGGCGGCCACATCCGTCGCGACGAGCACGCGGTATCGCCCGTTGCGGAATCCGTCCAGGGCGCGCTGGCGCTGGCCCTGTGTACGGCCGCCGTGGATGGCTTGGGCCTTGAATCCGGCCTTGTGCAGGGCTTTGGCGACGCGATCCGTACGGTGCTTGGTGCGCAGGAACACGAGCGCGGATTCCATCTCCCCTTCCTCGAGCAACTTGGTGAGCAAATCGAGTTTGCCGTTCGGCGCGACGGTGTAGACGCCCTGTCGAACCGTCTCGACGGGGGTGGCTGCACGTCCGACCTCGACGCGCGCCGGATCCCGCTGGAAGTCCGCAGCCAAGCGCGCGATCTCCTCTGGAAACGTGGCCGAGAACATCATGCACTGGCGGCGGTAGGGCAGTGCCTTTTGAATCCGCTTGATATCGGGCAGGAATCCCATG
>JAFGTL010000623.1 GCA_016934125.1 Candidatus Hydrogenedentota bacterium | reverse complement strand
CCCGGCGACCGGGGGGGGGGCGAATCTGTTGAAAAACCGGGCGTACTCTGCTATACCCAATGCTCCGTTTAGATAGAGAGGGCAAGCCATGTCCGCGGTGATTGTCATCCCGACCTACAACGAGCGGGACAACCTCGAGTTGCTGCTCGAACGGGTGTTCGAGGAAGTCCCTGATGTCCGGGTACTTATCGTCGATGACAACTCGCCGGACGGCACGGGCGAACTGGCCGACTCGTTCGCGGAGCGCGAACCGGACAAGGTGAGCGTGCTCCACCGCAGCGAGAAGCAGGGATTGGGCGCAGCCTACGTGGCCGGTTACACCCACGCCCTCGAACAGTGGCCGGACACCGACTTCTTCGTCCAGATGGACGCGGACTTGTCCCACGATCCCAAGTATCTGCGCCCTATGCTCGAGGCGGCCGAGGACGCCGACCTCGTGGTCGGCTCCCGGTATACGCGGGGCGTGAGCATTGTGAACTGGCCGCTCAGCAGGCTGATTATCAGCAAGTTGGGCACGGCGTATGCCCGGATCGTCACCGGGCTGCCCATCACGGATTGTACGTCGGGATTCAAGTGCTACCGGGCCGGCACGTTGCGCGCAATCAACCTGGAAGGGATCCGCTCGAACGGGTATTGCTTCCAGATCGAGACGAGTTTTCGGGTGTGGCAGCAGGGGCTGCGGGTGAAGGACTTGCCCATCATCTTCTACGAACGCCAGCGGGGCAAGTCGAAACTGAATCTGAGTATTGCGCTCGAGGCGTTTATCGTGGTGGCGCGGCTCGGATTGGGCCGGTTGCTCCACCGCCGGCCCTGAGCGGGGTTGAGGTGGGAAGGTCTGTCATGGGGATCGCATCGCGATCCATCCGGGAATCGGATTAGGGTATCCAGGAGCGAATGAACAAGTCACTGAAGACGCCGACATGCGCGCTCACCGCGGTGGTTCCGGTGCTTGGGGAGCGGGCCAATCTCGATCGGCTGCTGCCGGATGTGAAGCAGGCCCTTGACGCCTTGGGCGTCACGTGGGAAGTGGTGGTGGTGAACGCGAGCCCGTCGGATGGGTTCGAGGCGGCCGCAGCCGCCCACGGCGCCCGCTACTTCCGCGAAACGGACGGCGGCTACGGCGCCGCCGTCACCCGCGGCGTGTTCGAGGCCGAGGGCGAATACGTGCTCACCATGGATCCCGACGCCGCCGAAGTCGAGAGCGCCGTGCGGGCCTTGTGGAACGGGCGCGAAGGATACGACGTGGTCGTGGCGTCGCGTTACGTCGACGGGGCCCAGGTGGATCAGCCGCGACTGCGCAATTTCCTGAGCCGGGCCATAAACCGCTTCTTCAGCAAGGTGCTGTCGACGCCCGTGAAGGATCTGTCGACGGGATTCCGGCTGTATCGCAAAGAGGTGTTCCGCCACATCGAGGTGGAAACCGCGAGCCTGGCGTTCCTGCTCGAAACGCTGCTGAAGTGCTTCGGCAACGGGATCCTCACCGTCGAGGTGCCGTTCCATTACCGCCTCCACGAGTATCGCCTCGCCCAGGCCCACGGGCTGAAGCTGGGCCTCGAGTGCTTCCGGGGCCTGTTCCGGTTGTGGCGGATGCGCAACTCGGTGAAATGCGCCGACTATGATATCCGCGCCTTTGACAGCCGCATCTTCCTTCAGCGCTATTGGCAGCGCACGCGCTACAACATCATCATGGGGTTCGCCGAAGGCGACGCGTTCACGCTGGACGCGGGGTGCGGCAGCGGCCGCATCATCGCCGATCTGCCCAACGCCGTCGGCGTGGACATCCGGCACGACAAACTCCGCTTCATGCGCCGGCTGAATTCGCGCCTCGCCCAGGCCAACGGACTCAAGCTGCCGTTCCCCGATGAAACCTTCGATTGCGTCATCAGTTCGGAAGTCATCGAGCACATCCCCGAGGAGGACGGCCGCTTCATCGACGAACTCACCCGCGTGCTGAAACCCGGCGGCACCCTCGTGCTCAGTACGCCCGATTACGGCACCTGGACGTGGCCCTTGATCGAATGGCTCTACTACAAAGTCGCGCCCAACGCCTACGCCCACGAACACGTCACCCACTACTCGCTCAAGAGCCTCGGTGAAGCCCTCGAAGCCCGTGGATACGAGATCCAGGGCCACGGCTACATCTGCCGCTCCGATCTCGTCTACAAAGCCCGCAAACGCGCGTAGGCCCCGCCGCCGAATTTGCCTTGTGGTGGGCCTGCGTCAGACCTGCGGGTTGTCGCCCCGCAAACAGAGGGAATGCGGGTATTCTCCGTGCCAAGCCGCGCACATGACGCAGGCCCCGGGCTTGCGGGCCTGCGTCATGGATAGGGGCTCATCGAGTAACGGGGCATCTTGTTCGACACCAATGGCCGGTGGCTGGCCCTGGACTTCGCGAAACTGGGCTGGTGTTTCCGCGTCATGCCCCGCGCCGTATGGGGGGCCGCACACCCACGGGCCGCGCCTGGGTCACCCGGGGAGTACCGCCCCCTGACGGGGGCTCCGGAGGGGTGGGGGGCCGATGTCGCACACCCACGGCTCGCGCCGTGGGCTACTCGGGGAGTACCGCCCGGCCATTCGGCCGGGCTCCGGAGCCCCGCGGAACGCGGGGGCGGGACTCTTCAAATAGCCCACCGGCGTCAGCCGTGGGATCCGGGCGGGCCCCATCCCCCTTTCCGGAGCCCCGCGTGGCGCGGGGGCGCCCCGCGCGGCGCGGGGCGGCACACTGGATCGGTTTCGCACCCTCGTCGTCAACCCGCCCTCTCCTGTGGG
>JAFGTL010000622.1 GCA_016934125.1 Candidatus Hydrogenedentota bacterium | reverse complement strand
TCCTCGAAGTCGAGGACGGCCTCCAAACCATCGATTCCCCCATGGTGGGCGTGTTCTACGTCGCGCCGAGCCCCGGCGCGCCCCCCTTCGTCGAGCCCGGCTCCACCGTCGCCGCCGACGATACCGTGTGCATCGTCGAAGCCATGAAACTCATGAACGAAGTCACCGCCAAGTTCCCGGCCGAGATCGTCCGCGTCTTGGTGGAAAACGGGGAACCCGTCGAGTTCAGTCAGCCCCTGTTCGCGGTGCGCCCCCTCGAGTAACGCGATGTTCAGACGTGTCCTCATAGCAAATCGCGGCGAGATCGCCGTCCGCATTATCCGCGCCTGCCGCGAACTCGGGATCGCGTCCGTCGCCGTCCATTCTACCGCCGACCACGACTGCCTCCACACGTCACTCGCAGACGAGAGCATCTGCATCGGGCCCCCCGCCCCCGCCCAGAGCTACCTTAACACCCCGGCCATCATCGCCGCCGCCGAGATCTGCGACGCCCACGCCATCCATCCCGGATACGGCTTCCTCGCCGAGAACGCCAAATTCGCCGCCGTCTGCCGCGACTGCAACATCGGCTTCATCGGCCCCTCGCCCGAGGCCATCGCCCTCAGCGGCGACAAGGCCGCCTGCCGCGAAACCGTCAAGGCCGCCGGCGTCCCCGTCGTGCCCGGCAGCGAAGGCATCGTCGGCGGCTCCAAGGGCGCGGCCGACACCAAGCGGGCCGTCGCCATCGCCAAGGAGATTGGCTTCCCCGTCCTCGTCAAGGCCTCCGCCGGCGGCGGCGGCAAAGGCATGCGGATCGCCCATAACGACGTCGCCCTCCAGAACGCCGTGAGCATGGCGTCCCTCGAGGCCCAGTCCGCTTTCGGCGACGGCGGCGTCTACATCGAGAAATTCGTCGAGAACGCCCGCCACATCGAGTTTCAGATCCTCGCCGACCACCACGGTACCACCGTGGCCGTCGGCGACCGCGAGTGCACCATCCAGCGCCGGCACCAGAAGCTCATCGAGGAATCGCCCGCTCCGGGGCTCACCACGGCCCTGCGCACCAAGATGGCCAAGGCCGCCGTCCGCGCCGCAGAGGCCATCGGATACACGAACGCCGGCACCGCCGAGTTCGTCCTCGCCCCGGATGGCCAGTTCTATTTCATCGAGTTCAACGCCCGCATCCAAGTCGAGCATCCCGTCACCGAAGAAGTCACCGGCATCGACCTCGTCAGAGAACAATTCCGCCTGGCCACGGGTGAACGCCTCCAGGACACGGAGGTCGTCACCACCGGCGCCGCCATCGAGGCGCGCATCTGTGCCGAGGATCCTGAACACGGCTTCGTGCCCACGCCCGGCCTCGTCTCCCGCTGCCACGTGCCCGGCGGGCCCGGCATCCGGGTTGACAGCCACCTGTTTTCCGGCTACAACATACCCAGGTACTACGACTCGTTGATCGCGAAAGTGATTGCCCGCGGGCGCACCCGCGAGGAGGCCATCGGCCGGCTTGCCGGCGCCCTCCAGGAGTTCGCCACGGAGGGCGTCAAGACAACCGCACGGCTGTGTGCCCGTGTCGTGAAGAGCGACCGCTTCCAGCGCGGCGATATCGACGTCAAGCTGCTGGACGATTTCGTGCCCAAGGGGAACTAGAGAATAGGCACTGCAGAGGCCGCGCCATCTGAAGCCGGGCGCAGAAAGGGCGTCAGAATGCGAATCTTCCAGAACCTCCTCCTCAAACTCCTGTGTCTCGTCATCGCCCTCGCCGGAATCCTCCTCGCCATCTACAGTCTCAAGGACATCGTCATCTTGCTCGAGACGGTGCCCGATAGCACCATCATTCGCGTCATCGCGGGCTGCATCCTCGTGCTCGTGGCCATTGCCGGCCTTCTCCCCGCCCGCAGGCGCCCCCGCAGGAAGGAGATCTCCTTTCCGACCCCCCAAGGGAGCAGTTCCGTCCACCTCGAACCCGTCGAAGCCAGTCTCGCCAAGTCGCTGAAGCGGCTCCCCGAAGTCCGCAGTATCACCATCAAGCTCCTGCCCGACGACAGCGATCGCAAGGTGCGGATCACCGCCGACGCGGCCGTGCACAAGGCGGCCGGAGAGGGCATCCGCGAGATGGCCAGCGAACTCAGCGAGAAGATCGCCGACCACGCCCGGCAGATCCTCGGCATCGGCGAGGTCGCCTCCGTCGATCTCAACATCAGCGCCATCCGCCTCGATGATCGCGACGAACCCGAAGACCTCGCCGTCGACGCGTCGGAACCGGCCCAAACCGCCGCCCCGGCCCTGTCCCGCTGGGAGCGCGACGACGATGCCCTGCCGGGCCGGCCCCTCGAACTCGAGCCGGCCTCGGATGCCCGCGAGTCCGACGACGAACGGGAGCCTGAGCCCCTCCAGGACGACGAATCGGATGATGATTCCGATGAATCCGACACCGGCGAGGGCGGCTACGGCCTCATGCCGTGACGGGCCGAAGGCATCTGACGCTGCCCGATTCCCCCGCAGCTTGCTGCGTCTTCCGCGCCTCGGGGTGCGCGCGTCGGCCCCGACGGTGACAAACCGCGCGCCCGACGGTACAATACCCAGGTGAATTGCCCCGGGTGGAGACGTGTGCCCGACGGCGCCATCGGCTCACGCACGGACACACCCGGCGCGACAGTGGCGGCGTCCTTCCGGGGGGCCGCGGGGCGGCCGGCCATGAACTCGATCCGCCGTGGGCGTGGCCGCACGATATGCTGAGAACGGCGGAAGTCGAGAGGGACGCAGGAGTGCCAGAGGAAGCGATCACCCGATTGACGGCGCAGGAACAGCCCGTCGGCGTCAAAGAACCCCTACACCAACGCTACGACTGGCTCGATCAGTCCCGCGGATTCATCGGCGTGCTCCTGGCCATATCCGTGCTGACTTGGCCCCTTTCCGGCAATGTCATCACCGGCGAGCCCGTCGTCGGCCCTACCTTCCTGAACCACGGGTTCTGCTACGTCAAGGCCGAGCCCGCCCTGCTCACCCTCATCGACGCGGGCCAGCAGGTGTTCATGTTCCTCATCGGCTTCACCGGCTATATCGCCTTCACGAGCCGGCTCAGGAAGCGGGGCGGCCGCAGTGCATTCTTCTACGCCTTCCGGCGCGTCGCCGCCCTCTACCTCCTGGCGGCCGTCTCCGACGGACTCATCCCATTCCTTACGGACGGCCACTGCGATTGGCATTCCCTCATCTACCGCGCCACCTTCGCCAACCTGGCCATCGGCTCCTTCGCCGCCTATGTAGCCATCGCCCTCTTCCGCGATGCGAACTCCCGCCTTCGGCTCGCCGCGCTCATCGCCCTCGTCCACGCCGTCCTGTTCGCCCTTCCCCTTTTCAACCACTACACCAGCGATGACAGTGTCCTCGGGCTGCCCCTGTTCCCCTTCATCTCGGTGAACCACGCCACCCTCGCCATCGTCGGCACCTGTTTCGCCCAGTGGATCCGCGACGGGCGCGACGACCTCGACGCCGTGTTCCGCAGCCGCATCCTCCCCGCGGTGCTGCTCTCCCTGATCGGGTGCTACTGCGTCGACTGGCTCCAGCCCGCCGAACACCACGACGTCAACCTGTCCCTCGTGTTCCTGTCCGTAGCCTTCGCCGGCCTGCTGCTGTCCTGCTTCTACTGCTTCGGCCGCATCGGCTACCGGATCCCCGTGCTCACCGAGTACGGCCGGAATCTCCTGCTCATGTTCATCCTCACCTTCTTCGTCGGCGACATGTACGCCCGCCTGTTCTCCAAGCCCTTCCTCCTCGCCTATCCCGTCGTCGCCATGATCCTCGTCGGCGTCCTGCCCCTCGCGGTGCTCGCCGGTATCGCCCTGTTCCTCGACAAGAAGAACATCGTGTTCCGGCTCTGAGGACGCCGGCTACCGCTGCCGTGCCCGCGCCACGTCACCGAAGAACGCCAGGAACCACGCCCGCAAATCGTCGATCAGCGTGTAGAACACCGGCACCACGAACAGCGTCAGCAGCGTCGATGCCGTGAGCCCGCCGATCAACGTCCGCCCGAGGCTGCTGAACGACATGTCGCCGATCCCGGCCCCGATGGCCAGCGGCAGGCACCCCAGAATCGTCGTCAGCGCCGTCATCATCACCGGGCGCGATCGATCCCGCCCCGCCTGAAGCACCGCATCCCGCCGCTCACGCCCCTGCTTCCGGAGCAGGTTGATGTGATCCACGAGCACAATCGCGTTGTTCACCACCACGCCGCACATCAGGATCGCCCCGATCAACGAGATGATGTCCATCGACGTGTCCGTCAGATACATGCTCCAATACACCCCGATGAACGCCAGCGGCACGGACGTCAGGATCGACAAGGGCAGCAGATACGACTCGAACAACGCCCCCATTACCAGGTAGATGAGCACGATGGCCATCACCAGCGCGCGGGTGAAATTGCGCGCGCTCACCTCCAACTCGTCGAGCCGCTCGCCCTGCTGAATCTCGTAGCCGCGCTCCATGCGGAACGACGCGATCAGCCCCTCCAATTGCCGCTTGAACGCCGCCAGATCGTCCGTGGCCACGTTCGCCACCACCCGCACCACGTTCTTGCCGTCCACCCGCTTGAGCGCCCCCGGCGTCTCGGCCTTCTCCTTCCTCACCAGCCGGTTGATCGGCACCAGCGCCCCCGACGGGCTCACCAGCGACACGTTGTCCAAGTCTCCCAGATCCCGGCGGTCATCGCCCTGCAACCGGGCTTTCACCGGCACCTCCTCGATCCCATCCTTCATGTAGAACACCCGCGTGCCCCGTAGCGCGAAGTCCACGGCGCGCGCCACCCCCAACGCCGGGATACCCTCCTCCGCGGCGAGCGGCTCATCGATCCGAAGCTGAATCTCCTCGTCTCCGGCGTCCAGATCCGTTGTCACCTCCGTCACGTCCGGCAGCGTCGCCATGAGGTACTTGAACCGCTCTGCGTATTCCGTCAACAGCCGGATGTCTTCGCCGCACACCCGCACCTCGGCCGTCCGGGCGCCCGCGCCCCCGGCCGATTTCACCACGTCGATGTTGATCTCGCCGCCTGGCAGCAGCGTCGGCAACTGCTCGCGGAGGATCGCGCCCACTTCCTCTGTCGTGCACAGAGACGATTCCCCAGGGGCCCCGTCGCCGGAACGGCGCAGATACACCCGCACGATCCCGCCCCGCGTCCCCGGGCTGACGTAGATGTTCTGCACGCCCAGTCGCTCCCGCTGGCTGTCTACGACGGACTCGATGGCCTTGAAGATCCGCTCCGCATGGGGCCAGTCGTAGTTTTGGGCCAGCCGCACCCGGATCTCCACCCGGCGCCAGTCCACGCTCGGCAGCGTCTGCATCCCCACCCGCCGGAACGGAATCAGAAACGTCACCACGGCCAGAACCGCCACCGCGACCACACACGCCAGCCGCCAGCGAACCGCCCAGTCCAGCGCCTCGATATACGACGATATCAGCCACCGAAGTGGATGGAACCGCCCCCGAATCGAGCGATACATCCTCCTGAGCCGCCCCGCATCCCCCCGCGGCTCGTCGTGGCTTCGCCCCAGATGCCGGAGCCGGCTCGCCGCCAGCGGAATCACCGTCAGCGACACCACCAGGCTCGCCGCCAGCGACACCGTCACCGGGATCGAGAATTCGCGCATGTAGATGTTGAGCTCGCTCACCTCCATGTAGAACACCGGGATGAACACGACGATGGTCGTCAGTGTCGCGGCCGTGATGGCCAGCCCCACCTCCTCGGCGCCCCGGCGGGCGCTCTCTACCGGATCGAACCCGAGCTTGTTGTAACGCAGGATGTTCTCCATCACCACAATCGAGTTGTCCACCAGCAGGCCAATGGCC
>JAFGTL010000621.1 GCA_016934125.1 Candidatus Hydrogenedentota bacterium | reverse complement strand
GGCGCAAGTGGTGCGCAAGGCGAGTGTTCTGCATAGACGGATGGGACCTTCATTGCTGTTTCGCAAGCGTAAGAGACCCGGCGGCGTGCCGGCCAAGGTGTGGCACGAGACCGCCGATGATCCCGCTGCGCCGGCCTTCTATCGCATTCCTTTCGAGGCCATGCTGAAGGGGTCGGTGCTGACGAGGCGTAGAGAGCAGATCCGGCAGTTCGGGCTGTCGCTGCGTGGCCGGGTGCGACTGGTGACAAGCGGCGACACCGTGGATCGGGAGACGTATGAGGCGCTGCTCGCAGCCGGCGCCGTGCGGCCGCTTGTGCCGGAGAATGATCCGGCCCCCCGGCGAAATCCCGCGTCTCCCGCCTTGGCGGAGACGGATATCGAGGAGTGAGTGTTGGCTGCCACCGTATCCCTGGCGATGATTGTGCGGGACGAATCCGAGCAACTCGGGGAATGCCTCGATAGTGTCCGTGATCTGGTGGACGAGATCTGTGTCGTCGACACGGGCTCGAAAGACAATACGCTCGAAATCGCGCGGCAGCATGGGGCCCGGTTGAGCGTGTTCATCTGGTGCGACGACTTCGCGGCGGCCCGCAATGAGTCGTTGCGGATGTGCACCAGCGACTGGATCTTCGTGTTGGATGCAGATGAGCGGGTGGCGCCGAAGGATATCGCCAAGCTGCGGGCGCTGACGCGGGGGGCCCAGGACTGCTGCTACCGGATCACGACGCGGAACTACACGAACACGGAGAGTGTGAGCGAGTTTCAGCGTTGCGCCCCGGACGATCCGCACGCGCGGGGGTTTGCGGGGTGGTATCCGAGCGTGAAGGGGCGGTTGTTCCCGAACTCGCGGGGGGGTCGGTTCGAGGGCAGGGTGCATGAACTTGTGAATCCGTCGCTCGAACGGGCCGGGATCCGGATCCTGGATTCCGACGTGGTTGTCCATCACTACGCCCTGCTGAAAAGCCCGGAGCGGATCCGCCAGAAGCAGGAGATGTACGTTCAACTGGGCCACGAGAAGGTGGCGTCGGAGCCGGGCGATCCCAAAGGGTTCGCGGAACTGGGGAACCAGTACGCGGAGTTGGGCGACTACGCGAATGCGGCGGGCGCCTACCGGAAGGCGCTGGCGCTCGATCCGTCCAACCCACTCATTTTGAAGGACTTGGGGGGCATGCTCCACCTGCTGAAGCGCAATGCCGACGCCAAGCGATCCCTGTCGATCGCGTTGGATTTCGATCCGTCGCTGGTGGATGCCTGGCGGAACCTGGGTGTCGTGTACGCCGACGAGAAGGAGTGGGAACAGGCCATCGACTGCTTCGAGCAGGCCCTCGAACTGGATCGGGGCTGGACGGATGGCCACCGGTTTTTGAGTGCGGCGCTGGAAGGAGGGGGGCGGCTTGAAGACGCGGCGGCGGAATCGTGGCGGGCCTTGGAGGCCAACTCGCACTCGCGGGAGGCGCTCAGTCTCTTCCTCCACCAGATGCTGCGCCTGGAGCGGCGCGCCGATGCGCGTAAGGTGATTCTCGGGTTGCTCGAGAAGAACGGGGAGCGCCCCGATCTCCATAACGCCTTGGGCGAACTCTACTACTACGACAACCTCTTCGAGGAGGCCAAGGCCCACTTCCAGCGCGCAGCCGACTCGGGCCTCGCGGCGGCGTTCAACAATCTCGGCGTGGTTCATTTCAAGGAGCGGGACTTCGAGGAGGCGCGGGAGGCCTTCGAGCGATGCCTGAGTTGCGATCCCGGGCACCGGGGGGCGAGAAGCAGCTTGGCCAAAGTGCTCAAGCATTTGAGCAAGAACGGGTGAGAAGCGGGGGCGGGCCGGGGGGAGAGTTGGGGGCCGGCACGGCTAACCCGAGTTCTCCGTAGCAGTTCAGGCGAATTCCCGGCCGGCGGACGCGCTAAAGTTTCGCGCCGCGCGTGCCGATACCCTACCTAGAGCCCATTCACGCGGCAAACTTTAGGCCGATGCAAGGATGCAAAGGCTGTAGTCGTCACGGAGGAGACACATCATGGGACTACGCATCAACACCAATGTGGCCGCGCTTAACGCGTCTCGAGTTCTGCGGCGGTCCACCCTCGCCCTGAACAAAAGCCTTGAGCGCCTATCCAGTGGCTACCGAATCAACCGAGCAGCCGACGACGCGGCCGGACTGGCCATTTCCGAGTCGTTTCGCACGCTGATCCGGGGTTCCGCGGTCGCGCAGCGGAACTCGCAGGACGGGATCAGCCTGATCCAGACGGCTGAGGGCGCCCTCGAAACCACCACCAACATGCTGCAGCGAATCCGCGAGCTGGCGGTGCAGGCTGCCAACGGCACCATGAGCGACATCAACCGGGACGCGCTCGACCAGGAGGTGCAGCAACTCCTTGAGCAGATTGACGATATCGCGCTCGACACCGAATTCAACGGGATTCGCGTCCTGAGCACGACACAGACGGTGACGCTGCAGGCGGGTTCGCAGGCGGGGCAGACGCTCACCATCGCGGTGGCAGGCGCGTCGACGCGCGACCTGCTGGTCAGCCGGGTCACGATCTCCTCGATGGTGGCGGCCGTGTCGGCCTTGAGCACCATCGACAACGCCATTCGGAGCGTGACGAGCCTGCGGAGCACCTTCGGTGCGTTCCAGAACCGCCTCGAATTCACGATCAACACCTTGGCCATCCAGGAAGAGAACTCGTCTGCGTCGGAGAGTTACATCCGCGACGCCGACATCGCCAAGGAAACCATCGAGTTCACCCGCAATCAGATTCTGGTGAGTTCGGGTACGTCGGTTTTGGCGCAGTCCAACGTGATTCCGCAGACGGCTCTGCAGTTGCTGGGCGGCTGATAGAGGCCGTTCAGTTCTTCTACGTGTCGACTTTGCCGGCCACGGGGTATCGAGAGCCCCGTGGCCGGTTCTTTTTGAGTAGCCCTCCCAACCTGTTGTGAGGACGAGGGTTGGCCCGGTGCGGGGCCTCGTCGCGACCCGCAGATATCCCCGTTCGAGCCGGGACGTCGGCGCCGGAAACGGGGGCCGCGAAAAAAAAGCTAAAGTTTTCGCTAAAGGTGCCGATATTTTCCGTAGAAAGGCCGGAGAGCGCCTCGCGCGGGCCGGCCTCGCCGCGGCAGGGAGGCCGCGGCGTCGGCGGCATCAGGGAGGATGGCGCGGCACCACGGTGCCGCAGGCCGATGGGTGGCGAGCACGCCACACGGCAGTTGAATCGCGTGAAAGGGTTCTTAGTGGTTTGATTCGGAAACCGGGTGGTTCTGAGCGGGCGTAGTGTCCCGCGTTGAGCCGGCCCGAGGGATGGCAGCCAACATCGTCGGCAGCAGATCGGGACATGCCGCCGGCGGGCCGCTTCCCCGCCTTACTTGAATGGATGTTCCGCTGTCATTCGTGGTTGCTTGACCGGCGCTTCATCCAGGGCTCGTCGATAGGATGGATTGACGGGCCTCACTTCAAGGCTGGTGTGACACCCCATCAGATGTGTCCCTGACGATGTTCAGGGGCAACAGGACACCGCGACTTCGCCCAATTGGGCGCGGGTGGGGATGCCTGCGTCCGCGATGTGTCTCCGGCGAAGTGTGGGCGTCCGTATCGTTGGCTTGTCAGTGGTTGCGGCGCTGCAGGTATGTCCTGCCGTGTCGTCAGGCGTGTGTCCGGAGACGGGGGCACGCCGACAACGGGATGGTTTGCGCAAGGATGCGCAGTGAAGGCCATTCATGGAGGAAGAAGCTATGGGACTTAGAATCAACACGAACACGGCCGCCTTGAACGCATCTCGCGTGCTGCGGCGGTCCACGGGCCAGTTGAACACGTCGTTGGAGCGGCTGTCGAGCGGACTGCGGATCAACCGCGCGAAGGATGACGCGGCCGGACTGGCGATTGCGGAGGGGTTCCGTTCCCAGGTGCTGGGTACGGCGGTGGCCCAGCGGAACGCGCAGGACGGCGTGAGTCTGGTGCAGACGGCGGAGGGTTCGCTGAGCGAGACGACGAACATTCTGCAGCGGATCCGCGAGTTGGCCGTGCAGGCGGCCAACGGTACACAGACGCAAGACAACCGGGCGGCACTCGATGCGGAGGTGTCGCAGCTCCTTCAGCAGATCGATGACATCGCCTTTGACACGGAGTTCAACGGGCTGCGTGTGCTGAGTACGGCCCAGACGGTGACGCTGCAGGCGGGCGCTCAGGCGGGGCAGACGTTGTCGGTGGTGGTTACGGGCGCCAATACCGCCGATCTGGTGGTGAGCAAGGTAACGGTGTCGAGCATGGTGGCGGCGGTGTCGGCGTTGAGTACGATCGACAAGGCCATCCAGAGCGTGACGCAGTTGCGGAGCACGTTGGGCGCGTTCCAGAACCGGCTCGAGTTCACGATCAACACGCTGGCGATTCAGGAGGAGAACGCATCGGCTTCGGAAAGCTACATCCGGGACGCCGATATCGCCCGGGAGACGATCGAGTTCACGCGTACGCAGATCCTGGTTTCGAGCGGCACGACGGTGTTGGCGCAGGCCAACATCATTCCGCAGACGGCGCTTCAGTTGCTCGGATAGTATCCGGGCTGAGGAGTAGGTTGAACCGGTGAACCGCGGTGTTCCGCGGAGGCGCGCAGTGCGTTTCGCGGGGCGGGCCGCAATGGGAAAGGAGGTGATGTCGGCCGGAGATGACGGGCAGAAGGAACGGGACTCCGTTCTGCCCGCGACACACGTCAGGCCATAGAAGCAGAATTAGCTCTGCCTCTGAAATGCGGGGGAGGGATGCCCCGCATGCCACTCAAGGAGGGTAAGTTATGGGACTGAGAATCAATACGAACACGGCTTCGTTGAATGCGAGCCGGATACTCCGTCGATCAACCCAAGCGCTGAATACGTCGCTGGAGCGCCTGTCCAGCGGGCTCCGGATCAACCGCGCGAAGGATGACGCGGCCGGGCTGGCGATTGCGGAAGGCTTCCGTTCCCAGGTGCTGGGCACGGCGGTGGCCCAACGCAACTCGCAGGACGGAATCAGCCTGATGCAGACCACTGAAGGTGCTCTGAGCGAGACGACGAACATCCTTCAGCGGATCCGCGAGTTGGCCGTTCAGGCGGCCAACGGTACTCAAACGCAGGACAACCGGGCGGCGATCGACCTCGAGGTTGCGCAGTTGCTCGAGCAGATCGATGACATCGCGTTGGACACGGAGTTCAACGGGCTGCGGGTGCTGAGCACGGCCCAGACGGTGACGTTGCAGGCCGGCGCGCAAGCCGGGCAGACGCTGTCGGTTGTCGTATCGGGCGCTACCACCGCGGATCTGGTGGTGAGCAAGGTGACGGTGTCGAGCATGGTGGCCGCGGTGTCGGCGTTGAGCACGATCGACAAGGCCATCCAGAGCGTGACGAGCCTACGGAGCACGCTGGGCGCCTTCCAGAACCGGCTCGAGTTCACGATCAACACCCTGGCGATCCAGGAAGAGAACGCGTCGGCTTCGGAGAGCTACATCCGGGACGCCGACATCGCCAAGGAGACGATCGAGTACACGCGCACCCAGATCCTGGTCTCGTCGGGCACGACCGTGCTCGCACAGGCCAACTTGATTCCTCAGACGGCGCTCACGCTGCTGGGATAACCGAGTGGGCCGTTGGGTAGTGCCGGCCGCCGCGGTCGTAGCGACGGTCTAGTGCACTGGCCAAATCCGGCCAGGAGAAGGGAGGCGAACGATGGGAGTACGAAGCGTGACAGGGCAGGAAGGGTTTGCAGCCCTTGGGCCCTCGTCGGTGTCTCGGACTCCTCCTGAAGGCGCTTCCAAAGCAGCGTCGAAGGGCACGGAGCGACGCGCCCGTGCGAGTCCAGAGCCCGTCAAGGATGTGCAAGCGCAGTCGTCTGCGCAGCAGGCCGCCCCGAAACGGCCGATCGAACGATCGGGTACGCGGGTGCGCATCGACGACGCGACGGATCGACTCGTCGCGCAGATCTTGGGCTCGAACAATGAGGTGATCAAACAGATTCCTCCGGATGAGATGCTCAAGATCGTGGCCAACGTTCGTAGACTGCAAGGGCTCCTGTTCGATCAAGAAGCCTGAGCCAAGTTGTGATGACGCCCCGGTGGCCTGTATCGGCCACCGGGGCATTGCTGTTTTTACACCTGTTCGCAGGCGGGGCGTTCAAGGGCGCGGAGGCGTTCGAGCAAGGCGATCTGGGCCGGGAGATCGTCGCGCAGGGGGGTGCGGCCCGTCTCCGCCGAGTCGTGGTGTGCGATCTCGAGCATCCGGGCGATGGCCTGGAACATGTCCTGCTGGGGGAATGCGTGATCGCGGAGGAAGTGGATCAGCTTGAGGGTGCGGAATCCGTCGAACCAGCAATGGAACTGGGCCACGAGGGCGCGAGGCCCGGCCGCATTGCGCTGGAGCCGGCCCCAGGTGTCCCCAAACCCGTTTGCATCGAGGAATGCCTTCAGGAGGGGGTGGACGGCGTCCGCGTCGGCGAGGATCGGGGCGGCGTCGCGGGCGGGCCCGGCCTCGATGAGCTCGATCAAGCCTTTGATCACCTCGAAGCAGGCGGGGTGGTAGACGAGGTACTCATCCTGGCGGCCGTCGAGGAACCGGCGCACGCGCGGGCCGGTGCCGAAGGGGACGCGGGCGCTCGGGCGGGGGGAGGGATGGACGGTGGTTGAATGGATCCGGCCGACGCCGCCCGTCTTGGCGAGTTGCTGCAGGAAGTAGAAGTCCTCACCGCCCTGGCGCCGGTTCATGCCGGACACGGAGGCGTAGGCGTCGCCGGTGCATACCATGGTGGAGCCGACGGAGTGGAAGGCGTAGGGGGAGCCCGCGTAGGCGAGGCCGAGGACGTAGTAGCGCAGGGACAACTCATAGCACACGATGGCGGCCGCAAGGTCGTGGTGGGCGGGATCCCCGAGGCGATGGGCGAAGGCGACAACGGCGGCGTGGGCGTCGTGGGTCTCGAAATGGGTGCGTACGGCGGCCAGATAGCCGGGCTCGACGAGGGTGTCTGCATCGAGGGAGAGGAGGAGGGGGCGGGTTGCGCCGGCCCGATGCATGACGTGGAGGCCGAAGTCGAGGCCGATTTTGCGGGCGAGGCCGACGCCTTCCTTGGCGCCGAACTCCCGGCCGGGGGACGAAGCGTCCACGTAAGCCAGGCGGAGGCCGCCGGGTTGGCGGACGAGGGCATCGAGCCGGGCCAGGGCTTCGCGGTTGTCGGCGGCGGTTTCGGGGGCGAGTGAGGGGGGGGCGTTGTTGACGACGCAGATGACGAGGGTGCGTGCGCGCCCGGCGGCGGGATTCGCCGCGAGGCTGTCGAGCGTCTCGAACAGGTAGTCGCGTTCGGCGCGCACGGGGATGACGACGACTTGGTCGATCCCGTCGAGGGGGCCGGCCACCAGGGGCCGGGTGTCGAGGTCGGCCTTCTTGCGCAGGTACTTCTCGATTCGGGCGGTCATGGCGCTATCCGGGATCCGGGCCGATGGCGTGGGCCGCGGCCTCGAGATCGGCCCGATCGAGCCAGTGAATGGCGGTGCCGTGGCGTTCCATGCGCCGGAACCACGATTCCTGGCGGCGGGCGAACTGGGCGATGGCGCTGTCGAGTTTCTGGCGGAGGTCGTTGAGGTTGCGGATCTCGCCACGCAGGAACCGGGCCACGAACCGGTACTCGAGGCCGAGGAACTCGAGTTTGTCCCACGATGCGCCGGATTCGTGGAGCCGTTCGACCTCCTCGACGAGGCCGTGGTCGAGCCGGTGGGCCAGGCGCTCGTGGATGCGGGCGCGCAACACGGGGCGGGGCCAGCGAACGCCCAGGATGAGGGGTCGCAACTCGGGGGCCGGTTCGGGGGCGTGGGTTTGGGCGTAGGCGGCGATCTCGATGGCGCGGATGAGGCGGTCGCGATCGGTGAGGTCGGTGGTGTTGTGCAGTTCGGGTTTCAGGGCGCGGAGGCGAAGGGCGAGTTCGTCGAGG
>JAFGTL010000620.1 GCA_016934125.1 Candidatus Hydrogenedentota bacterium | reverse complement strand
TTGTTGGATGGAGACGGTTGCCGGGCTGTTCTGGGCGCCCGTTGCCGTCACCGTCACGGTGGCCGTGCGGCTGCTGGACGTGGGGTTCGCCTCGCACTGCAGCGTGATCACGCCCGCGTTCATGCCCGCCGAGCCGGACTGAATGCTCACCCAATCGCCCTCGGTCACCACGGCGTTCCAGTTCATATTCCCGCCGCCGGTGTTCTCGACGTTCACCGTGGTGGTGCCGCCATCCGCCGACACCTGGCGGATCGCCGGCGAGACGGACAAATCCAGCGTCACGTTGGCGCTCTGGGACACGCTCACCGCGACGGGGCTGTTCAGGGCGTGGGGCGAGGTGATCGACACGGTGCCCACCCGGGTGGCAGGCCACGGGTTCAGCTCGTAGTTCACCGAGATGGAGCCGGCGTCCGTGCCCGTGCCGGGCGGGACGACGGCGAGCCAGGAGTTGTTCGCGGTGGCCACCCACGGCATGATGGGCTCGCTCACGTTCTGGATCGAGAAGGTGGTCGTGCCCGCGCCGTAGCCCACGGAACGCGCCGATGGCCAGGCATTGATGATGGGGATCGGATCGAGGTAATCGGGAACGCCGTCTCCGTCGGTGTCGCCCGTGCCCTCGATGGCATCGTCAATGGTGTCGCCATCCGCGTCCGGATCGAGGTAGTTGGGGATCCCGTCCAGATCGAGATCGGCGCTGCCCTCGACGAGATCCGGGATGCCGTCGACATCGCCGTCCAGGGCGTAGAGATCGAGGTGCACGTACGACTGAAGGTACGCCACCGACCACCCCTCCGCATAGGCCACCCAGCATTCGAGGCTGGTGGCGTCGTACACGGCATTCAACAGGTTACCGCTCGACATGCCGATGGCCGACGCGATGGCGATCATCGTGTTCTCGTCGTGATAGCCGTAGTCGGCAATCAGGGGGGCCAGAGCGCCCCGCCCCTGATCGTGATACACGACATCGACGAGGGTATTGGCCGCGCCGAGTTCATCCGTAGGGTCGTTGTCTGTCCAGATGACGAGGTCGTCGGGCGGCGCCAGGTTCGTGTGCGCCTTGATCTTGACTGCGGCAAGCTCGTCCTGCCCGTCCCCGAACACATAGTGATAGCGCTTGATGCGCCGCACGTTCGTCAGGATGTCGATCGCGTCCGTCAGGCTGTACGCGTCATACATGATCTGGCGGAACAGGGGCATGAAGTGGGTGCCGAGGAGCGGATCCGTGCCCGGGCTGTCGCCGATCTCGGAAAGGCTGATGCCCGCGGTGTTCATCCCGGTGACGGAGCCGACCACGCCCGCGAACCCCACGTTGATGTGCGGGCAGCCACCCGTCGTGGGCATGTAGAGCACGATCACCGGATAGTCCTGGACGCCCGTCCCCAGTTCCCAGTCCAGATCGCGCGTCTGGTAGAGGTGGCCGTCCACCGTCGCCGTGTCCCACGCCGCCACGGCGCTGCACGAATGCGGCGCGACCGCCATGACGCAATGCGCCCGGCGCGCCATGTCGCAGTTCGCGCCCGAGCCCTGCACCATGCCGAGCAACTCCTGCTCGTAGCGGTTGTCCGTGTACGGGGCCGTCATCATCCACGCGGCGTCCAGCACGGCATCTGTCATTGCCGGCTCGGCGAACTGAATGACGGCGAGGAAGTAGGGAATCTGCGCCTGGATCTCGGCCTGCATGAGCTGCCCGTAGCGGTATCCCATCTCGTAGGGCGTCCCGCTCACGACCACCACCGAGACCTCATCGGTGCCGGTGCCCACCGAAGTCCGGTAGCCCGCGCCGCCCGACAAGCCGTCGAGGAAGTTGGGGATGCCGTCCCCGTCCATGTCGGCGTCGCCTTCGGCAGCGTCCAGAAGCCCGTCGCTGTCCGAATCGGTATCGAGGTAGTTGGGAATGCCGTCGTTGTCGAGATCGTCCACGCCCTCCTCGAGGTCGGAGATGTTATCGGAGTCGCCGTCCAAGTCGGCGAGGGCCAAGTGCACGTACGTCTCCATGTAGGCTTCCGAGGCGCCTTCAGCGTACGCTACCCAAAGTTCGAGGTCGGTGCAGTCGTACACCACGTTCACGACGTTGTTGCCGTGGGTGGCGATGGCGTTGGCAATGGCCTGCATCGTGGCGGGGGTGTGGGCGCCGTGGCCGGCCACGATCAGCGGATAGGCGCCCCGCCCTTCGTCCTCGTAGACGACATCGACGGCCACGTCGGGCGCGTATTCGTCGGTGGCGTCGTTGTCTGTCCAGATGACGAGATCACCGGGGGGCGTTTCCGGCGCATGGGCGAGGATTTTGACAGCGCGCTGCTCGTTCCGGCCGTCGCCGAACACATAGTGGTAGCGTTTGATCCGATCGGCCTTGTCCAGGATATCGAGGGCGTCCGAGAGGCTGCCCGCATCATAGAGGAGCTGGCGGAACAGGGGCATGAAGTGGGTGCCCGACATCGGATAGGGATACTCGCCGAGGCCGGAATTGCCCATTTCCGACAGGGCAATCCCCGCGACGTTCATTCCGGTGTGCGAGCCCACCATCCCCGCGAAGCTCACGTTCACATGGGCCTGGCCCACATCGGGCATATAGAAGACAATGCACGGAAACTGGTGGGCACCGGGGCCGAGATCCCAGTCGAGATCGCGCGTTTGCAGCAGGTGGCCGTCGAGCGTGGCCGTGTCCCAGGCCGCAACCGAACTGCACGAATACGGCGCCACGATCATGACGGAATGAACACGGCGGAGGCTGAGGTAGTCGATTCCGGCGCCGGCGGCCACACCCTCCAGTTCTTCCTCGTAGCGATCATCGGTGTATGGGGCCGTGGCCTCCCACGCAGCGTCGAGCACGGCGTTCGGATCCGGGATGCCGAGGCCGGCGAGCTCCGCCTGGGAGTAGGCCAGGAACACCGGGATCAGCGTCTGGATTTCCGTTTGCATGAGCTGGCCGTAGCGATACCCCATCTCATAGGGGGTGCCGCTGACAACAACCACGGGGATCTCGCTAGTGCCCGTGCCCACGGACGTGCGATACCCCGCGCCGCCGCCACTCTTCGCACCCGTGCCGGCCTGGGCGCCGTCCTCAATCCGGGCCGAGCCCGCCGCAACGACGCCCGAGGGCGCGCACCACGCCATCGCGAGCGCGATCAGCAACCCGGCCGACGCCTTGCGGATTGTCCACGTATCCATGCCGGTAACCTCCCCGTCCCAGCCATCCGCCCGAGGACGTTCGCCCCGCACCTGAACGGTTCCCCGTGGAACGTGCTATCGAGACGTAAATGACACGCAACCCGTCTGCTCCCGCCGCGAGCACATGTCATTGTAGGCCGCGGAATGCGCCCTGTCAACGGGCGGGCGGCACAGGAACCGTGATTTCCGTACGGCGGGGCCGGCGTCACTCCTTCGGAAACAACCCGATCAGGCACTGGGCGAAGATCTCATGGCCGCGCACATCGGGGTGGTTGATGGAGTTGCCCTCGAGCGTGATGTAGGGGATGCCCTGACGCCAGAGCCGGCACCATTGCGCGGAGGCGTCGGCCAGGGCGACGTGGTTCTCGGCGGCAAACCTGCGCAGTCCGTGCACGTAAGGCCGGGGATCGGCGTCGAGCTTCATCGTGGACACCCGCATCCAGTCCGGGCGGACGAAGTGCGGCGTGATCAGGATCGCCTCGGCCTCGATGCCCTGCAGGCGTTCGAGGATGCCGGCGTAATGGATTTGGGTCGCCTCTTCGCTCAGGCCGGCGTCGTTCACGAACTCGATGGTGACGAGATCGGGACGGGGTTCCAGCACGTCGCGGGCGAAGTTGCGCTCGTCTTCCGGCGGCGCATCGAGATACATGCGGCTGTTACCTCCGGGCCACGAGGCCGTCAGCATGGTGACGGTGGCCTGCGGGAATCGCTCGCGCAACAGGGCGGCAAACCGCTCCTGATACCAGTGTTCGGCCCGATCGACGCCGCCGCCGTTGGTGACACTGTCACCCCATGCCACAATCGTCACCTCTTCGCCGGCACGCAGCTTGGCGAGCGTCTTGGGGAGCAACGTCTCGGCAGTGCCGGTGTCCGCAGGCGGCGCCGCGGGCGCGCCGAACTCGATGGGATACAGGTTCTCCTCGGTGAGAGACTCGGTGCGTCCCGGCACCCAGATGTTCGCCACGGCCACCTCGCCATCCCCCAATTCGGGGGGGAGCAGCACCCCCACACCCGGCGTTCCCGCCACGAGCCGCACGCCGCCGTCCGTCCCGACGGCGATCGTGTCCAGGCGGCAGGGCGAGTAGTCGTAGTCGACGAACACGGCCTGATCGGCGGCAATCGCACCGCCATCGAGGCGCCCGAAGGTGCCCCAGAATTCATCCATCTCGAAATCCGTGCCGCGGACGTAGGCATCGGGTGAATCCGGCGCCGGCTTGATGCGCACGCTCTCCGGATAGAGCAGTCCCGTGGCGGAGCATTCCTGGGTGATCAGGCGCTGCAGGCGCTCGCCCTTCCGCCAGCCGCCCGTGTTCGGATCGAAGACACGCACCGTCGGATGCTGCTCGTTGGCGATGTGCTCGATAGGGGACGGGGCGATCGGGAGCGTTACCGGCGCGGCGATCGCCACCGTTCTGCCATTACAGACGACGCTTCCCGGGCCCACGGCCACCGCCCCCGGGCCGGCCGTCGCAATTGGGATCGAGGCCCCGCTGTCCGCGGTCGCGGAGACGCCCACCAGCAAGAACGCACCTGCAATCAAGAGGCCCGACACCATGACATTCACTCCTTCACGTAGCCGAACTGCTGCCGAAGTTCAGGGCACGTTATACCGGAACCGGGGGCCGGAGTTCGACCTTCGTACGGTTGTAAACCCGGGCGAGTTGCAATACAATCAGAGCGCACACACGGCGCGACAAGGCCAAACCTGCCGAGGAACAGCCGGATGGATATCCTGATCGCGGAGGACGACGCGGTATCTCGTCGCATTCTGGAGGTGAGCCTGCGGAAGTGGGGCCATGTGCCCGTCGTGACGGAGGACGGGAGCCAGGCGTGGCACGCCCTCCAGCAACCGGGTGCGCCGCGCTTGGCCGTGCTGGACTGGATGATGCCCGA
>JAFGTL010000619.1 GCA_016934125.1 Candidatus Hydrogenedentota bacterium | reverse complement strand
TCGACACCGGCCGGCTCCTCGTCTTCGACAACCAGGGCTACCGCGGCGCATCCCGCATCGTGGAAGTCGAACCCCTCACCCAACGCATTGAGTGGGCCTATGCCGGCACGCCCGCGAAGCCCTTCTACTCTGAACTCTGCGGATCCTGCCAGCGCCTCCCCAACGGCAACACCCTCATCACCGAATCCACTTACGGCCGCGCCTTTGAAGTCGCCCCCGAGGGCCGGATCGTGTGGGAATTCATCAGCCCCCACCGCGCCGGCGACCACAACCAACTCATCGCCACCCTCTTCGAAGTCATCCGCCTCGATCCGGCCTTCTTCGACACCCCCTTCGAATAGCCAGGGCTCCGTCTCCGGCCAGCCCTGTGCGCTACGGCTGCCACCAGTCGTCGAGGAGCTTCTTCATCGCGGCGACGCGCTCGGGCCGGGCCTCGGCGAGGTTGACGGTTTCGGCGGGATCCTCGCGCAGGTTGTACAACTCGAAATCCCCCTCGCACCGGCGGATCGGATTGTTGGTGTGGACATCGGGCAGCGGATTCTGCCACGCGATGAGTTTCCAGTCCCCGTCGATGCAGGTGCGCGTGCGCAGGCTCTTCCCGGGCGCTGTGACATCGGCCATGTCGTGACAGAAGTTTTCGCCGAACACCCTCGTGCGCCCGTCCACGGCCGCGGCATCGAGCAGGTTGACGCCCGGCATCTCGGGCGTCGGTTCCAGGCCGCAGGCCGTCAGCATCGTGGGCACGAGATCGATGTTGCTCGCCAAATGGCTCGTGTCCATGCGCGGCTCGGCGCGGCCCGGCCACCGGATCATGATCGGCGTGCGTATGCCCATTTCGTAAGGCGATCCCTTCACCTCGCCGGGCCATCCGTTATCGCACACGTACACCACCATCGTGTTCCCGCGCAGGCCGTGTTCGTCGAGGTAGCCGAGGAGTTGGCCGCAGGTTTCGTCGAACCATTCGCACATGGCGTAGTACTTCGCGTTGGCGCCCGCCCCGGCATACTTCGCCAGGATCCGCTCGGGCGGCGTATGGGGCGTGTGCGGCATGAAGGGCGCGTACCACAGGAAAAACGGCTGGCCGGATTCCTGGGTGCTGTCCACGAAATCGAACAGCGGCTTCATCGTCTTCCGCCCGATATCGAGCCCCGCCTCGCCGTGCCGCCCTTTCACCGTCATGCCGCCGGTGAATCCCGCCCGCGCATAGTGGCCCATCCAGAACTTGCCCGTCTGAAAGCTCGCGTAACCCGCCTCGCCCAGCATGGCGGGCAGGCGCGGACACTGCTCGAAGGCCTCGTACCACAGCGGCCGATCCTCGCGCACCACGGGATCGTTGCCCGTGATCCGGTGCTGATGCGGATACAACCCCGTCAGCATCGTGCTCAATGACGGGCAACACAGCGCCGTCGTCACGTAACCCCGCGTAAACACGACGCTCTCGGAGGCGAACCGATCGAGGTGGGGCGTCTGGATCGTGTCGTGCCGCATGAACCCGTAGTCCGTGTAGCCCTGATCGTCCGAGATGATGAGCACCACATTCGGCCGCTGCCCGGCCGGTTCCGCGCCCAACGCGCCCGGCCCCAGGGCCGCGGCCGCCGTGCCTGCACCCGCGAGCCGAAGGAAACCCCGCCGGCTCAGATCCTTCCTGTCCATGGTGTCCTCCTGCACTTGACGGGGGCCGCGTGCATTCAGCCCTCATAGCGGTGCCGGCTGCCAAGGGTTACGTGTCGTCATGCCGCGACATAGTGCGTCTCCGCTTCCGCAAGGGCTTCATCGCGGAAATACGGGCTCAACCCGGCCGGTGTCGTGAGATCCGCCTTGCGGCCAAGAAGATCCGAAAGCTCGTTCTCCATGCCGGCAAACGTGATCAATCCCACGCAATGCCCCGGCTCGAATTCCACGAGCACATCGACATCGCTATCGGGGCCGAAATCATCGCGTAACACGGAACCGAAGAAGGCCAGACGGCGAATGTGATGCCTGCGGCAGAAATCGGCCACCGCATCGTCAGGTAGGGCTATGCGCATCTTGCTCATCGATCTCCCTTTCATCGGTTCCGGGTGTCAGTCTATCAGCGCATCAACTGCGGGGCAACTCGCGCAGGGGGAACAGGCTCGGGCTCAAGGCGCCTGCGCGTCTGACGCGCTGCGCGAAAAAGGGCAACCGGGGATTGCCCGCGCCGCATTTGACACGGCGCCCGGCCACAGGGGATGCTTGCCCATCGACGAGGCGCAACAAGGAAGCGAGGCAATGGACGTGTTCGGCATGGCGATGCAGGCGATTCTGGTGGGCGGGCTTTGCGCGGCGGCGCAGCCGGCGGGTGCCGAAGGCGCCACGCCCTACGGCTACGAGTACTACGCCATGCGGCGGGGACTCGACAACTGCCGGATCCGATTCGAGCGGGAGCACACGGGGCGCGTGGCGTTTCTGGGCGGCTCCATCACCTACAACCCGGGCTGGCGCACCATGCTCGTCGAGCACCTCGAAGCCCGGTTCCCAGACACCGAGTTCGACTTCATCCACGCCGGCATTCCGTCCATGGGCTCGACGCCCGGCGCGTTTCGCCTGGCCCGGGACGTGTTGAGCGCGGGCCGCATCGATCTGCTGTTCGTCGAGGCCGCGGTGAACGATCAGGTGAACGGCCGGACGCCCGCCGAGCACGTCCGCGGCATGGAGGGCATCGTGCGCCACGCCCGCATCGACAACCCCTCCGTGGACATCGTCATGATGCATTTCGTCGATCCCGAGAAGATCGAGGCCATCAACCGCGGCGAAACGCCGGAGCCCGTCGCCAACCACGAACGTGTCGCCGCCCACTACGGTACGCCCTCCATCGATCTCGCCCGTGAGGTGACGGAGCGCATCCGGGCCGGCGAATTCACCTGGGACGACGACTTCGTCGACCTCCATCCCTCCCCCTTCGGGCAGGGCGTGTATTACCGATCCATTGTGCGGCTGCTCGACGCGGCGTGGGGGGAGCCCCTTGCCCCCGATGCCGCAATCGCGCCACGCCCCCTGCCGCCCGAGCCCCTCGACGCCAAGAGC